>CAYLIT010000143.1:0-4800 GCA_964383835.1 uncultured Eubacteriales bacterium | reverse complement strand
CATGGAGTTCGGCGCGTTCGTCGAGTTTGCTCCCGGTAAGGAAGGTCTGGTTCATATCTCCAAGCTGGATAAGAAGCGCGTCGAGAAGGTAGAAGACCTCCTGAGCGAGGGCGACGAGATCTGGGTCAAGTTCATGGAGATCGACTCCAAGGGCAGATACAATCTCTCCCGCAAGGATGCTCTCATCGACATGGAGAACGCTCAGAAGGCTGCTCAAGCTGAATAACGTCAAAGCGGAGAGGAACCCCCTCTCCGCTTTTTAAAAATAATAAAGAAGAAATAATAAATAATAAATTTTGTTGATTTTTGCCGACGGCAAAAATCTTCCGTTTTTATTCTTTATTCTTTTTTATTTATTCTTTTATCAGGGAGATATCATAATGTTTAAAGCCATCCTATGGGATATCGACGGCACCCTCTTGGACTTTTTAAAATCCGAAGAGTACGGCATCCGCACCTGCTTTCAGGAGTTTGGACTGGGGGAATGTACCGATGAAATGCTCTCTCGCTACTCCGCCATCAACCGTAAATGGTGGGAAAAGCTGGAGCGGGGCGAATGTACCAAGCCGGAGGTGCTGGTAGGCCGCTACCGGGAATTCTTCGCCGCCGAAGGCATCGAATGTGATCGGGTGGAGGAATTCAACGACGCCTACCAGATCCACTTAGGGGATAAGGCCTTCTTCCGCGACGGCGGCGAAGAGGCGGTCAACGCCTTAAAAGGGCGATATCTGCAGTATGCCGTCACCAACGGCACCGCCGTGGCGCAGGACCGCAAGCTGCAAAAAAGCGGTCTGGATCAAATTTTAGACGGCATCTTCATCTCCGAAAAGATCGGCTTTGAAAAGCCGGACGTTCGTTTTTTCGACGCAGTTTTTGCCGCCATCCCCTGCCAAAAGGAAGAGTGCATCATCATCGGCGATTCCCTGACCGGCGATATGCAGGGCGGCATCAACGCCGAGATCGAACGCTGGTGGTATAACCCCAAGGGACTTCCTGCCGACCGTCCGGTGGATCGGATCATCACCCACCTGAGCGAGATCCCCGATCTGCTTTCATAATCCCGAAAACAAAAGAATAAAGAATAAATAAGAAATAATAAAAAATGAAGATTTCCGCCAAGGGCGGAAATCCTCCGATTTTATTCTTTATTCTTTATCATTTATTATTTATTTCCGGAGGTATTTCAATGTCAAAAGTAACCTGGAAGCCGGGCACCCTCCTGGCACCCGTCCCCCCTGCCCTGATCTCCTGCTCCCACGAGGGCAAGGATAACCTCATCACCATCGCCTGGACGGGAATTTTAAACTCCGAGCCGGCCAAGACCTATATCTCGGTTCGTCCCGAGCGCCATTCCCATAAGATGATCAAAGAGAGCGGAGAGTTCGTCATCAATCTGCCCTCCCGGCATATCGTCCGCTCCATCGATTTCTGCGGCGTGCGAAGCGGTAAGGACATCGATAAATTCGCCGCCTGTAACCTCACACGGGAGAAGGCCTCCCAGGTTCACTGCCCCATGGTGGCAGAAAGCCCGGTGAGCATCGAATGTAAGGTCACCGATATCATCCCCCTGGGCACCCACGATATGTTCATGGCGGATATCGTTGCCGTCAATATCGACGAGCGGTATATCGACGAAAAGGGCAAATTCCATATCGAAAAATGCGCCCTTGCCGCATACGCCCACGGCCAATACTTTGCCCTCGGCAAGAAGATCGGCTCCTTCGGCTACTCCGTCAAAAAGAAGCAAAGCCCCCAAAAAGCAAAGAAGAAATAATGCCAAACGCCCTTGATGCAAATTTTGCATCAAGGGCGTTTTTCACCTCTTATTCCGATATTCTCGCGGTGAGCAGCCCGTTTCCTGTCGGAAGAGCTTGCTAAAATAGCTGGGGCTGTCAAAGCCACAACACCTGCCGATCTCGTCTACCGAAGCGTTGCTCAGTCGTAATAACTGCTTCGCCTTTTCAATACGGATCTTTCTTAGCTGCTCCATCACCGTGGTGCCGCACACCTCTTTGTAATGATGGCAAAGGGCATAACGGCTCATGTGCACCTTTTCGGCGATCGCGTCCAGGGTCAGAGCCTCCGCAAAGTGCGCCTCTAAATATCGCCGCACCTGCACCGTCACCGGCGCCGAGGGAGCAAAACAGCCGTGCAACCACTCGGTAAACCAGGCGTACCCCGCCGCCGAACGGCTGAGCACCGTACTGTTGCCCATGCAAACGTTCTGCAGATTTTCCACCGAAAGCAACAGGAGCGGATCAGCTTGGAACCGAAAATAGTCCCCCACCTGATAATAGTCCAGCACCCCTTCGCCGCCGCAAAAAGTAACCCAACAGGTGCGGAATTCTTTCCCCACGGCACGATAAGCATGGGGCACACCGATCCGACAAAAAACGCCGTCCCCTGCGGCCACACGAAAGGTCTCGCCCCCCACGCAAAAGACCCCTTCGCCCTCCTGCACGATCAAAACGTGATGATAGCTGTACCCTTTCGGGCGGTCGGTCTTGTTCTGAAAGGCGTTCTCCCCCACCGTTGCCACCACGAAAGGCAACGGCAAGGGATATTCCAGATATTTCTCTCTGATCTCAACAAACATAGCAATTTCCTTATAATAAAGCAATCATTTTTCTTTGATTTTTTTATTTTTCATGCAATATCATTTTATTATAACGGAAATCCATTGTCAATAAAAACAGCCCAACTATTTAAAGCTGGGCTGTTTTTTACTGATTGATAAAATCCAAAATCATTTTTGCAAAGGGATTGACGCCGTTTTCGTCCACCACTCTGCCGTGCTCGCAATGTCCGCCATGAACGAGAAGCATTTCTGCCTCATGTCCGAAATGCTTGAGAGTGGAAAGCACCAGATGGGTCTGCTCCAGACGGTTTTCCATATCGTTATCCGAAACGATAAACAGCATGGGTGGATACTCCTCGTCCACGCCAATATGATAAAGCGGAGCCGAATCATCCACGATCACCCGACGGCTGTCGATCCCCCGCTCCTTCAATACGTTGAAGTGCGCGGTAGGCTGACCGGCATCGTGGATAAAGCCGTCAAAATCCATGGGGCTCAAGCCGTGGGCTCCCAGCCAACGCTTATCAAAGCACAGCATCATCGAAAGATACCCGCCGGCAGAGCTGCCGCTGATGAAAATGCGTTTGCATCTTCCGTACTCCCCAATGTGTTTTACCGCCCACGCCACCGCCGCAGCACCGTCCTCAATAAAATCGGGATATTTTGCATTGGGGTACAGGCGATAATCCGCCGAAACGACGGCCACGCCGCCCTCAGCTACCTGCTGCGCTACCCGCACACGGCTTGGCTTGGTCTTGCTTCCGCCCACAAATCCGCCGCCGTGGAAATAGATCAAAAGATCAAACTCCTCCTGCTCCGGAAGATACAGATCCAGCTTATTCAGCTCATGCGCCCCATAAGAAATATCACTGATCAGCTTCATTATAAGCTCTCCTTTAACTTCAAACGTTTGCTTCCGTTTTCTCTGCCAGCTTGTCCAGCTTCTTATTGCGGAAATAGATGCAGAAATCGATGAATACCATCACAAAGTTCAGCACGTAGAAAAACAGAACGTACCACTTACTTGCGAAGCTTGCCATATAGTCTGCATTCATAAATTTCGACGTAATTCCCGCCACGTAGCCGAATAAGATCAGGCACAAAAACGCAAGGCTCTTCCCCTTGGTGGTGCGTGCCTTATAGGACTTCATCACGTTCATAGGCCAGGAAGCACCAAAACTAACGATCATAATAATTTCTAAGATCTCTGCCATTTTAAAAAATCTCCTTTAAAACTACTTTTATTTGCCCGTTGCAATACGGACGCATTCCTCGTCGTTTTTCAGCACCTTAAAGATATGCGCTAAATTTCTGGCGCAGGCAAGGTTCATCGCCTCGCCGATGGTCTTACTGCAGCCGTGCGGTGCCTTGCCGCTGTAGGCGTTGGGATAGTTGGCACCCCAAGCACCCTTGCAGTCCACGCCCAATTCCTTCAGATAATCCCCCTTATGGGTAGAAAGTCCGCTTTCCACTTCGTAGCGATCCTCCGCAACCAATTCAGGCCAATAGCCCATGATGTTGGCCGTTTCGGAAAAATCCGCATGACCGCCGCCAAAACCGCCGTTTTCTGCATAGTTTTTGAGGGTCTCCATATCCTCATCGGTCAGCATGGGGTATTCTGCCCGATGCTCCAGAAAATACGGATAGGCCAGCTCCACTTTTTTGGTATAAAGGGGACGGTGCTGGGCAACGATGGTGGCGTAGTTCTTTTGGTTGTAGCCCTGGCAACGCAGGAAAAAGCTCAAGAGAGCCTTATTGCCGCCGTGGGAGTTGACGATCAAAATTTTGCGAAAGCCGTTTCTTGCGATCTCATCGCAAAGCTCCTCCAAAACCGTCAGGAGGGTATGCGGATTGAGACCGATATAACCGGGGTTCTTGGGATTGATTCTGGCATGAGCACCCATCACGTCGCCCAGCCACAGACCGGTCGGAAAGATCACCACGTCCTCCATCTCCGCCGCCTGCTCCACACAGGCCTTGGCCTTCATGGAATCGGTGCCGAGGGGCAGATGGGGACCGTGCTTTTCCAAACAACCGAGGGGCAGAACGCAGAGCCCGCCGCTCTTTTCAACGGCCGCTTTCATTTCATCGGATCTTAAATATTCCCAATTCATAAACATACTCCTTTTATTTATATTTGCAATTGTATAATAAACCCTTTTTACCATATTGTAAATAATGAAATAAAATTCCATAACATAACTTGAAAGTTATGTTAAAAA
>CAYLIT010000142.1:0-4841 GCA_964383835.1 uncultured Eubacteriales bacterium | reverse complement strand
TCTGTTCAATGGCGTCATGGAGGTCAGCCCCGGAGGAAACGCAGCCGGGGAGATCGGGGACCCTTGCAAGGAACTTACGCCCTTCGGGAACAAAGACAGCGGAAAACAGATAATTCATATGGATACCTCCCGGCGGGGGTCAGCCCCGCCCTTGTTCGTTCTGGCGAATCTCTTTGCGGATATAGCGCACGATAGCATCGTCCAGAGAATTACTGCCCATACGCATGGAGCGGTATGCCACAATTCCATTCATGGAAAGCACGGCAATCTCCGTCATAGCGCCGCCCATCACCACAAACAGCTGTCCCTTTGCGTCAGAAGCGTCCACATCAGCGCCGACTGCAGCGGCAATCGGAGACTTGACCACTGCGGCAAACTTGACATTCAATTCTCTTAAAGAATTCAACAGGGCCAGTCTCTCCACCTTGGTCACTCCGGGAGACATGCTGACGCAAAGCCTCGCCCGGTCAAAGGGGCGGCGCTTGCCCAGCGCCTTTTCGGAAAGGCGGCTGACGATCTCCGTTGCCAGCTTTTCATCCGTTACCGCGCCATCCATCACCGGCGACATCAGCATGACGCTGGCCGGCGTGCGGGGCCTGCTCCGGGTTGCCGTTGTTCCAGGCGGCGGCAACCCAGGCATAGGGCAGGGTACTGCCTGCCGCCTCGGTCAGGGGAAAGCTCCCCCAGATGCGTGGGTTGCACTCCAAAAGCCGGGGCGTGCCGTCGGCCCCTTCTTTAAATTCAAACATGGCAAGGCCGGAAAGGTCTGTGGCGGCCACGATTTTTTCGACCTCGGCAATAGGAGGCTCTACGGCCACACAGCAGGAGGAGGGCCCCCCTGTTACCGGGTACTCCCGCAGTCTGTGATGACCGATATAGGCTGAAATTTTGCCCTGTTCAGCCACCACCGAGCAACCGGAGCCGTCCCCGGGCAGATACTCCTGCACCACCGGTGTTTCACCGCTCAAGGCTTCAAAATGCTTGTAAGCCTCGGCCAATTGCTCCCGGGTGTGGCAGATACGGTAGCGCTCTGCCGCCGTCAGCCCCAGCTTTTCGCCGCAGACCGGCTTGACCACGCAGGGCAGCGGGGCGTTTTCGGGGTCGTATTCCCCGGGCACCGCTACCGAAAGCTTTTGCGCTAATTGGTGAAGCGCCCGTTTGCTGTTGAGAAGCGTGAGGGCTTCGGGGGTGGGGACGCAGAGCCCCGCTACGGCGGAAAACCGCTCTTTTTTTGCCGCCAGCATCTGCAAAGTGGCGGCGCCTACGGGCAACACCGCCGGTTTACAGTGGTGTTTTTGACCTAACCTTTCAATCAGTTCATAAAGTGCCCCGGTATAGTCCACTTGGGGAAGGGTAAAATGCTCAGTGACGTATTTGGACCGTGCCCCGGGCATAAAGTTGTGCTTTTCTGTCTCACAGGTGTAGATTTGTATTTCCGCCTTTGCCAGGGCTCGGATCAGCGCCGGCGACATGCGGTAATGAACATCGGTGATTAGAGCAACCATACCGGCGCCCCCTTTCTAATCGGATTAAGAGAGGTATTTAACGGTTCGTTCGATGGCGTCCTTGGAGTTCTTCCAGTCCTCCTTGGCGTAGCGATAATCGAACTTTTTGCAGAACCAGTCCAGATCCTCTTTCAAGGTCTCTAAATACTTTTTATTACAGTCGGCAACGTCCGATGCAAAGGCGATCCGCTCCTTTTTGGGCAGGGTCTTTTCGGCCATCGCCAAAAGGCGTGCAGAGTGGGTCTTGCAGAAGTATTCCTGCTCCCTTAAAAGCTTGCGGAAGTCCTCTTCTGCGGAGTAGAGGTAGCAGATGTTATCCAGCACCCGACCCATAAACAGGCTCATTCTGCTGCAAAGATAGCAGGTCTTGCGGGCTTCCTCGTAGGCACCGGCGGATTTTTTGCCGTCGCCCTTGAACAGCTTGCCCTCCAGCTCGGCAATATGGGTGGAAAGCATCAGTGCCATCGGCAGTTTGTTGCCACAGGTGAACAGCTTTTCCAGATGGTTTTTACAAAATCCCTTGCGGTTGGTTTCCTTACGGGTATCCGGCTCCATCATGGCGGCGCCTAAAATGCGCTCGATCTCGTCCTTTTCTAAAAGCTCCCGCAGGGTGCAGATGGGGCATCCGCATTTTTCATTAAATGCTTCTTTGATTTTGATGGAATAGATTTTTTCGGCCATGGCTTTTCCTTTCTGTAACACATTTTTGCCGTCCTTCATAGGATACTTTGAATAACGAAGAAGGAGGGTACGGCTCATGTGTGGTTGCTTCAACGATCTGTTTGAGAATAACGGTTGCTTGGTGCTGATCCTTATTGTCATCCTGCTCTGGTGCTGCTGCAATAACTGATCACTCGGCGAAAAAACGCTCCCGCCCCGGCGGGGGCGTTTTTGCTATATATAAAGAATAATATCATAATAGCGTTTGAAAATCAATTAAATATAGGATAAAATTTAGGGCAGAGCGGATAATCTGAACGCCGTTTTGAAAAGGCGGATTATTCGCTCTACCCTAAGAGGGGCGAGCCCATTGCGGGTTGACCCGTCTGCTGAAGCATATGGAGGTGGAACCGATGCTGTTATTGGAAGAAAAAATCAAAATGGCGTGTGAAAAGCTTTGGAAGTTCAGCCGTAGTACGGTGGAGAAGGTAGCGCTGTTGGCGCAGGAGTGTGAATATAAAAAAGGCAACACCCCGCCCGATGGAGAGTGGAGGCCGTTGGAATATCTGACGGGGCGCACCGGCATTTTTGGGCAAGAGGATATTACCCGTGTGGTACCGTTAGTTGCAATAAAAAACAGATACAAGAATATATAAGAAACCAATTGCAAGAAGACCAATTAGCAGATCAAATGAGTATCAAAGAATATATAGACCCGTTCACGGGTAGCAGGAACCAGAAGGCATAAAGAAACTACCCCTTTAGGGGTTGCCCGAAAGTGTAATGCGGTTGGCAGACTTTTCGGTGCCCCTTTAGGGGTAGTGCCTGTATTAAGCCCTTCTATGGCTTACTCAAGCCTCCGGCTTAGCCGGAGGTTATGACTTACTTCAACCCCAACTGCTCGATGGATTCTTCTTTCATCTTATACTTGAGGATCTTTCCCGTGGCGTTCAATTTCCATCATTGGTTTAAGAAAAATTCTATTTGCACCACGAATTTGTTTAAAATGACATAAAATATGAAGAAATGTTTACAAAACCTATTGACAAATTAAAATATGTGTTGTATATTTAAAGTGTAATATAAGCGATTATTGGAGGTGATACCGATGGTTTAAAAGCATTTTGAAAAGATTATTTTGTTGATAATATAATATAAGGAAGGAGGAAAAATCATGAAGATAAGAAACAAACGACTTTTTGCCGTAATGGTAGTGTTGGTACAGTTACTATGCAGTTTTCAGGTATCGGTTAATGCTGCTGATATTAATGCTGTGACAACAGCAATGGAAACTGTGGTTTTTGAACCGGAACTTGTTACAAATGCCTTGCTGTTTTCACGCATGGATTTTGCAGATGATACAATGGCTTCAAAATTGGATGTTGCGAACTATTCTGCGGTGATATCTGAAGTTTTACAGCCAACTTCGATGGGAATAACAATTCCTAAAATCGATTCCTCCCGAGTTGCGCCTATAAATTCCAAACTTTTGCGTGATTTAAAAGGATATGAGACTTTTTATGAAGAATTGGTCAATCATGGGTACCCAAAAGAAGTGATCGAAAAGATGACCTATTCTGAATATGAAGCGATAGAAGCTACGTGGCCTATGAGTGAGGAATACATCGAAGTATTCAAAAAGATTCATCCGGGTCTCGAGAATGAAGATTTAGAAAATTGGACTATAGGAGAAAGTGAGGAATATACGAAAGAGGAAAACATAAGGGAGTTAGCGACCAGATTTACCGATGAACAATTAGAAGAGCTGAACGAAAGAGGAATCTTGGTTGAGGACACGAGATATTTATTCAAGGAGTACCATACCGCAGACAATATTTTGTCAAAATCGGATGCTGCTTTGAAAAACACTTTGGAGGGTTACTACACCTTTAATATTGGGATGACACTTGGTTTTGATGTTGCGGAACAACTGTTGTCGGTGGATTCCGGGGACGTTGAACTGATGTCGTCGCCGACCTATACTATTCCTGATTCGGATGCAGCTACGAATTACGAATGGGTGGATTTTCCGAAATATGGTGGAGATTATTTTCACAATGATGTTTTGACGTCTGCGTATTGGCGAAATATTCAAGCATATCGAACTTTGCTGACGGAAAGTGTTCTTTATGCGATCACCTACTCTCCCTCTAATACACTTCATTGTTCCAATATGTTTGGGACGTACTCTAAGTCCCAAAGAGGAGCACATGAGGGGATTGACTTTGCTCTTGATCGAACATATAGATATGTCCGATCACCGGTGTGCGGATTTGAGGTTCAAGAAGGCAGAAAATATCATCAGCAGGCTATTTATGATGCTAATCACACAGATGGACCGAAAACATATAGTTTTTATCATCTGAGTAGCGTTGAACAAGTAGATGAATTCTATGTTGGTACATTGATAGGAAGGCAAGGGGCTGAAGGGAATGCAGACGGTGTACACGTGCATTTTGAGGTTCGTAGCGGAAGGACAACTACTTTGTCTGAGGCACGCGATGATCATGAAATTACGTCTCTTTCTCCCTACCGCTTGACTGAATACATTGGTGAGGCCGCACAGAGTTAGAAAGGCGTAAATAAAATGAAAAAAATCAGTATTCTGTTCCTGACGTGTATTTTAATATTGAGCGTCTGCGCTTGTAAAAAAGCGCCGGAGCCCACTGAAGGCGG
>CAYLIT010000141.1:0-4849 GCA_964383835.1 uncultured Eubacteriales bacterium | reverse complement strand
CGATTGACAAGAAAAATTGGTATATTCCCGCTTGGTTGATTTGAGGTGTGCTAAAAGGAAGAGTGTTTATATTTGGTCAAAGTATTTGTCCCCGACAACAAATTTAATCATATGGCCTATTATTACTATGATGCCAATAAACTTGGACAATTAGATTTTGGCGACATTGTAATTACCAGTTTGGGTATTGGAATGATTATGATTGGTGATATTTTGGATGAGCTGAGACAAAATAGCTTTGATTTGTTCCGGACGCTTGTGCATAAGAATATCCTCCTTGTAATGAAGCAAAAATCAACTTCTATTACAAGGACGTTTTGTTAACTGGAAAGTTAACAAAATGCCGCGCATTCCGTTTGATTTGTCAAGCATTTTATTTAAAATAACCGCAAAAACGAGACCCCAATCTCTTGGAGTCTCGTTTCTTATTAACTTAATGACATTGGCTTCGGCAGGTTCTTTTTTATTGACCTTATTTTCAAAATGTGCTATGATAAGGAAAAATTGTTTTGGGAGTTTGAAACATGAAACTGATTATCTTTACCGATCTGCATTATTATGCTGGGGATCGGGAAACTGCCATTTTCGGTAAAACCAAAAAGCTGACCCAATATGCACCCTCGATGCTGGATCAGCTGATCGATAAAGTCAACAATGAATACAAGCCGGATGCGGTGCTGAATCTGGGCGATTCCATTCAGGACGGCAACGATCACGATGCAGACGTGATCAGTCTTAAAAAGGTGGCGGAGAAGGTTCGAGAGTTTGCCGTACCCTATTACATGGTGCTGGGCAATCACGATCTGAAGATGTTTGATTCCCACAAGGAGGCGGAAGAGATCTTCGGTGTTGAGAGCTTCAACTATGCGGTGGAGCTTGGCGGCTATCGGCTGATCTTTCTGACCAACGAGGTCAAGCCCGAGCTGGGCACCGCAGGCGGCGGAATCGTCAAGACCCATTCCATGGGCGAGGATACCATCGCCTGGCTTCGCAAGGAGCTGAAAAACAGTGATCAGCCCTGTCTGCTGTTTACCCACTATGCGCTGTTCCACGAAAAGGAAAACGCAGTCATCCAAAACGTAGACCGGGTGCTGGAGGCTATTCGCGAGGGTGGTAATGTGCTGGCGGTGTTTTCCGGTCACACCCACGTGGCCTATGATCGGGAAGCGGGCGGCGTAATGAACCATGTGCTGGGCTCTCCCACCGCGGATCTGACCGAGTGCGGCACCCCCGATGCAGTCTACTACGAGGTGGATATCAAAGAAAGCAAAATTAATATCACCGCGCATTTGTTTGAGGTGCGTTTATGAAGCGTTTAGTTGGTATTTCTATCGGGGGATTACAGATAAAATACGGCGATCGGCGGGCGTTGCAGATCGCTCGGGAGATCGGCACCGATGCCGTTGATTTTAACCTGAAGCCGGAGCCCTATGCGGAAGGCTCTGTTTATAACCAAGCAGACGAGGCGATCGCCGCATACTATCGGGAGCTTGGGGAATATGCCGCTTCCTTGGGGTTGATCATCTCCCAGACCCACGGGCGGTGCAGAAGCTTTTGCGGGGATACAGAAAAGGATACGGTAACCACGGAAAAATGTCGGTTGGACTGCCTTGCCACCGCTGCTTTGGGGGCACCGGTCTGCGTCATCCACAGCGTGACCACCGGGGCGGTGGGCCCGGATGCCACGCCGCAATATATGCGGGCTCTGAACCATTCGTTGTTTATGACGATCCTACCCTTTGCCAAGCGGTACGGCGTGAAGATTTCTGCCGAGACCTTCGGGGATTCTGCCAAATACGGCTGTGTGGACTTTTTTGGCGATATCGAGGAATTTATGATGGCGTGCGAGCGGATCGAGGCGACGGAGTATAAGGATCAGTTCACCGTTTGTGTGGATACGGGGCATTCCAATAAGGCGATGCGGTTCGGCAATCCCACTCCCGCCGATGTGATCCGTCGGATCGGTAATCGTACCACGATCCTGCATTTAAATGATAACGACACCCTCACCGATCAGCATAAGATCCCCATGACGGGGTGCATCGATTGGGAGGACGTCTTTAACGCTTTGGACGAGGTGGGCTACTGCGGGGTGTACAACATGGAACTGAACCTCAAGCATTTCGGCGAAGAGTTTATGGTGGAGCACGCCGCATTTGCAGTGCAGGTGCTGCGGCATCTACTGAACAGGAGGTACGGGCGATGACTACCTTTCAAAAATTAGACCGCCTGACCGTCCTTGCCCGGACGGATGAGACCTTGCGGCGGGCGTTGATCGAGACCCAAGATTCGGCAGAACCGATCTTTGAATTTTGCAAACTTGCGCAGGCCGCCGGAGTGGAACTGGAGCCCGGGGAGCTTTTTGCGGTAGGGTTGGAGTATTCCGATAACCAATGCAAAAGCACCAACGGCGGCAATCCTTCGCCTTATGAAGCCTTTGACGATGCCTACGAAAACTTTATATTCTCTATAAAATGAAACGACCCTCGGTTTTTTCTGCTTTCTCGTCACAGAAAAATACCGAGGGTCATTTCTTTGAACTTGCGGGTTCCAACATGGTGTACCTCACTCTCTTCAGTTTTCAGGCTCGTTTCCTCTTTTCGGTCGGGCTGTGAATTGGCGTTCCAAAGATTCTCCTAAATCTATGTCAATTTTTTGTCCCGCACTACGGTGCGGCTTTAGAGCGGCGACCTTCGAGCCTTTTAAGAAGTTCTTCCCTTCTTCGACTATAGAATAACATATTTTTTTGCGTTTTTCAATTGGCAAACTCCATAAAATTAAGGCTAAAATTTTATTTTATCTGCGAATTGACATTTGCATACTCTTTTTGTTATAATAAATATATTGAGCCGTGAAAACGGCTCTTTTTTTGTTTTCTCGGAATAGAATGGAATATGAAACTGAGTACGATCTTTGAGAAGTGCTTAAAAGCACCCTACATTCGGGTGGAGAATGAGGCGGATTTTGCAGTTTTAAGGGATAGGGAACGGGCAGAGCTCTATTTCGAACCGTCTAAGGGGGCGGTGGATTGGCGCAATAATCTGGATTTCCCTGTTAAGCCTTATAAAAGAATGGACGATTGCATCTGGTATGCTCACCGGGGCTTTTTGAAGGTATGGAAATCGGTGGAGCCGTATCTTTTAGATACCGTCATGGATCGGAGTGTAAAAGAGCTCCTGATTGCAGGATATTCCCATGGAGCGGCATTGGCGGTGCTTTGCCATGAATACGCCTGGTTCCATCGGTCGGATCTGCGGGAGCGGATGGAGGGGTATGGCTTCGGCTGTCCGAGGGTGCTGTGGGGGCGTGTCCCCAAAGGACGGTGGGAGCGGTTTATGGTGGTGCGGAATCTGGATGATCTCGTCACCCATCTGCCGCCGGCCATTTTTGGCTACACTCACGTGGGACAACTGCTGGAGATCGGCCAAAAGGGCACCTACACCGCCTCCGATGCCCACCGACCGGAGAATATATTAAAAGAGCTGAAAAAATATGAGTCGCAATAGCGACTCCTATTTTTTATGGTTGGTTTACGACTCCAACGAACAGCGGGACTCCGTTGCTATAGATGGCAAACAGGAAGGGACGGTCTGCCACAAAGCGGATCTTATCCTCCGGTGGTTGTGCGCTTCCTTCTCCTTGCATCACTGTATAGGCGGCGGCCACACAGCCCTCTTCATCGATGGCGACGCGGGTGCCGTGCTGAACCTCGCTGAGGGCGACCTTCTCTTGGGTCAGAGGTGAAAAATCCGCATCTGCGCCGAATACCTCGGTAATTCCCAATTCCTGCAGGGCATCGGTCAGCTCCGATTGATAGGAAACGTCAAATTTAGGGATCGATAGGCTGACCTTCATATACTTACTTTCTGCCGCTAAGTAGTCCCCGACCAGGAAGGCCAGGGCTTTTTCGTCCTGCAGCAGTTCGTCGATGGAGAACCCCTCGTCGGGGAGCGTAAAGAGCATATTACCCTCGTCAAAGCTTTTGTAGACAGCAGAAAAACGATCACCCCCAATAATAATTTTTTTGCCGGTAGTCTTCGTGCATAAAGTCGCAAAGAATATCTCCGGTGGTGGCATGGAAGGTCTGCTCGAAGGTGTTTTCTTTTTGGAATTCATCGTACCATTTGGTACTGTAATAGACGGTGGAGGCCAGACCCACCATCGTATCGGAGTCCATGGAGATGCTTTGGGTCTGCTCCTTCAAAAGATCGCCGGTCTGCTGATTGAGCCAGTCCTGTAACTGTTGGTTGTAGGCTTCGTCGCACCCCACGAGGCGGGAGGCAAGGCTGGTGCTTTGAAAGGGGCCGAAGCCCAAATTCAGCGTATCCCCCTCTCTGAGGACGGGAACCCGCTGAAAGGAGTAGCGGCAACGGATGGATTTTTGCAGGTCGGCTTGATATTTTTCGGTGCCCTCCACCGGGATGCGGCTCATCAGCCGGGCCCGTAGCTCCACGGGGTCAAGGCAGAGATTTTTGGCTTCCAGCTCCCGGATCACTTGATGATCTCCGAAAGGTTATTTTTGATGGCCTCGGCCAACAGATCGATGATCTGCTCGGTGGCGTAGGCGATGCCCGCCTGCTTCATGGCGGCGGGATCGTCGCCGTACCGCTCCACGATGCGGATGAACCGCTGGGGGAGGGCGGTGCCGGAAATGGCGCAGATCCGCTTGATGGACCCCGGGTTGGTCACCGGCATGATGCCTGCCACCACCGGTACCTCAATGCCGGCGTTGTACATACGGTAAATAAAATTATAAAGAACGTTGTTATCGAAAAACATTTGCGTGGTCAAAAATTCACAGCCGTTGTCCACCTTGCGCTTCAGATTCTCGATATCTGCGGCGCTGCTT
>CAYLIT010000140.1:0-5082 GCA_964383835.1 uncultured Eubacteriales bacterium | reverse complement strand
GGGTGATGCCGAAGCCCACCACCGCCTGCAAAAGGTAAGTAGAAACGGTGGTGACGCCGGTGTTGAAGATCTCAACGGTGCGCTGTTTGGTCAGCTTGCCCTTGCCGCCCTTAAAGGTAGCGGCAATAAAGCCCAGTGCCAGAGCATGATACGTAATGATCTCCAAAGCGGCAGAGCCGTTACCGCCGAAAAAGGCGGTATCAAAAAAGTGGTCGCCGGTGAACAGCTTATAAAAGCCTGCTACCACCAACAGCATGCCGCCGCCCAGCACCGAGGTGGGGATCAGCGAAGCCTCCAGCCATTTGACTGAACGCTTGAGCATATTGGCCGAAATCAGGCTCAACAACAGCACCACGATCAGGTTCATGGCGCCCCAAACGTTATAATCCCAAAAATTCTCCATTTTCTTCTCCCTCCGTTCTGTTTTTATAGTGATGATAGAAATTCACGTATTTCAACGCATTGAAGCGTTTATCGCCCTTCAGCTGAAAGACCTGCTCGCCGAAGTAGACGTTCAGCTTGTTGCGTCCCAGCACCGTCACGGCTCCGCAATCTGCGAAGGGAAAGACCCGCTCACCTACCGTGATCCGGTCGCTGTAAAGGCAGAGCTCCACCTGTTCTTCCAGCGGCACCTTCTTTTGGTAGAGCAGGACCTCCGAAAGGTCTGCCGCCTCCCGCCAGGCAGGCTCCGTAAGATAAGTATCCACCGATAATTGACGGACGAAATCGGATTGATACTCGTACCAATCCGCCATAAAGCGGAAAGGAACGCCCTCCAGCTCCTTGGTGGGCAGGTACCGGGCCTTCAGCCCGCATTTTTTACAGGTCAGCGTATCCCCGTGGCTTTCAAAGGTCGTCAGGCCACATTCGGGACAAACGTAAAGGCAACGCTCCATATACTGCGCCAGGTTCTTATGACGGAATTCCCCGGTCACCCGGGCCTCATCCACCCCCAGCTCCTTTTGGATCAGCGCCAGCATTTCCTCATCGGTGAGCTTTGCATACTCCTCGGGCTCTACCACCCGGGATATGTACGCCCGCATCTTGCCCTTGCGGATATCGTCGCACCAGCGGGGCTGAACGCCGTAGCCGTCCTCGATACGGAAGATGGCCAGCGGTAGCTTCAACACCCGCATCAGCTTAACGATAGAGGGCTTGATGTAGCAAAGCTTACCGCTGTAGGTACGGTTGCCCTCGGGAGCCAGGGCGATGGTGCCGCCCTCCTTGACCACCCGGATGCAGGTCTTGACCGCCTTTAAGTCGTTGGTCTGCTTTTTGATGGGAATGGGATTGACCGCCCAACGGATCAGGCTGGAGAGCCACCCCATGGAAAAGATATCCTCGGTGGCGATGTAATAGACCGGGCCCTTGAAGGCACAGCCCACAAAGAACTGATCAAAGACCGTCTGATGGTTCATAACGATCAGATATTGCCGGTCGCCCTGCTCCTTGAATTTTTCGATCTGTACCCCACACTTCAGCAGCATATAAGGGTACATCACCAGGTACGCCAGGTTCCGTACCAGCCGATGCCGGGGAAGGATCCATTTATTTTTCTTCATAATAAGCCACTTTCTTTACAGTTTTTTTACATTTAATTTTATATATTTTATATGCATTTGTCAAGATTTCCGTCCTTTACAACGGCCCCAAACGCATGTTATAATGATTAAATCATTTTAATGTGATAAGCAGGTGATATCATGGGCAAAAAATCTTTCTTTCCGCATCGGTTCGCGGCACTTTCTACCCCCTTTGAAAAGGAACTGGATCCCGCCCGTCCCTTTGCCGCCTACCCCCGGCCCCAGTTCAAGCGTGATTCCTACCTCTGCCTGAACGGCCCCTGGGAATTTGCAGTGGATGGCGAACCCCTCGGTAACATCACTGTCCCCTTCCCGCCGGAGAGCCGGCTCTCCGGTATCGGGCGTTTGACCGGCAAAAAGGACCGGCTGACCTACCGCCGCCGCTTTACTCTGCCGGACGGCTTCCAAAATGAGCGGGTGCTGTTGCATTTCGGCGCGGTTGATCAGTATACCGAGGTATTTCTGAACGGTAAAAGCCTTGGCAAAAACGTGGGCGGTTACCTGCCCTTCACCTTTGATATCACCGATCACTTAAGGGGCGAAAACGAATTGACCGTAGAGGTGACCGACCCCCTGGATCCCGATCTTCCCTACGGCAAGCAACGCAAAAAGCGGGGTGGGATGTGGTACACCCCCGTCAGCGGAATCTGGCAGACGATCTGGCTGGAGAGCATCCCCGCCAACCCCATTGAAAAGATCAGGCTCACCCCCGAGCTGAACGCGGTGACCGTTGAAGTTTTTGGCGGTGAGAACGAAAAAACACTGACCCTTGAAAACGGCAACAGCTATTCCTTTACCGGCGATACCCTCCGCATTGAAATCGAAGCCCCTCATCTCTGGAGCCCCGAGGACCCCTATCTTTACCCCTTCACCCTGCGCTCCGGCGAGGATGAAATTTCTTCGTATTTCGCCCTGCGTACCGTTAAAGCCAAGGGCGACCGCCTGCTGTTGAACGGCAAGCCCTATTTCTTCCACGGCCTTTTGGATCAGGGCTATTTCAGCGACGGACTGTTTCTGCCCGCCGTCGAAAAGGGTTTTGAAAACGACGTTCTGCAGATGAAGGCCTGTGGCTTCAATATGCTGCGTAAGCACATCAAGCTGGAGCCGGACCTCTTTTATTACTATTGCGATCTGCACGGCATGGTAGTCTTCCAGGATATGATCAACAGCGGCTATTACAGCTTTCTGCGGGATACCGCTATTCCCAATGTACTGACTAAAAAATGGCGCAACCGCAAGGCAAGTAAGCGGCGGGAAGCGAAGTTCTTCCGCCATGCAGAAGGCATCATGGACACCCTTTATAACCACCCCTCAGTCTGTTACTACACCATTTTCAACGAGGGCTGGGGGCAGTTTGACGCCGACCGGGTCTACCGTACCCTCAAGCCCCGCGATCCCACCCGCATCTTTGATACCACCTCCGGCTGGTTCCGCAAGACCGAGAGCGATGTGGAAAGCGAGCACATCTACTTCAAGCCGGTCAAGATCAAACCGGCGGAGCGCCCCACCGTTCTTTCGGAGTTCGGCGGCTATTCCTGCCGGGTGAAGGATCACACCTTTAACCCGGACCGCAGCACCGGCTACCACTACTTCACCGAGGACCCCAAGGCCTTTGAAGAGACCCTCATCGCCCTCTATGATCGTGAGGTCGTCCCCGCCATCCGGGCCGGTCTTTCGGCGGCGGTGCTGACCCAGGTCAGCGACGTGGAGGACGAAACCAACGGACTTCTGACCTACGACCGCGCCGTTCTCAAGGTAGATCCCACCGCCATGAGCAGCATGGCAGATCGCTTAATAAAAACTTTCGAAAAAAGTATTGACAAATAACAATAAATCCGTTATTATGTAATTGGTTAGCAATGGCTAACCAATTATTTCACTTTTGAGTTAGCATCTGCTAACCGACAAGGAACGCCTATGTCTGAAGAACTGATCATCCGTCACTGTTCCCCCACCTTAGCGGGGATGAAAACAGCGAATATGTTCACCTGCCCTTGCCGGGATGCGGAAGAGCTGAAGGGGAATATCCGTCGGCTCAACCGTATCCTGGTTAAGAAAGGCTTGCGGGTACTTCCGTTGCGGTTTCAGAACGGACGGGCTCTGATCTACGTTTACCGTCCCTCTCATCTCAGCCGAGATCTGCAGGCTGACGATGCAGACCGCCTGTTGCGTGAGCGTGGCTATCACTGCGACAGCCCGGAGCGCTGCATCGTCCATCTCATTCGCCGACTGGATGAAACGGAAGATTTTCCCCATGAGATCGGTCTTTTCCTGGGTTATCCCCCGGAGGATGTGGAGGGCTTTATCGAAAATAAGGTCTGCAAATGCTCCGGTCCCTGGAAGGTCTACGGTGACGAAGCTGCCGCAAAAAAACGGTTTGCTCAATATAAAAAATGTACCTCCGTCTACTGCGCCAAATGGCTGGGTGGCCGCTCCATGGAGCGGCTGACGGTAGCCGGATAAAAGCTCTGTCATTTTATATTTTTCCTTACAGAAGTCCTGCCGCCATCGCCCCGTTTTAAATCCATGTTGTTCTCTTATATTTTTTATCCTTAACTCCTTTCTTCGGGGCGATGACGGGAGGACTTCTGCAACAAAAAACACCTGCTTTTCAGCAGGTGTTTTTTGTTGGCCATTTTTAACGGATGTACAATTGCATTACGACATAGAGCAGCACCGCTCCAATGATCGCAATTCAAAAATAGGGCCTAAATTGGGGATATCTCCTTTTTTCGAAAAGGTGTCCGCAAAGAGACCGACAAGAACGGCAACTATAAATAGCCCGACAGCCGGTAACAAACAATATAAGACTTCAACCATCACTCTATCCCTCCTGAATTCAAAAATCAAAGACCGCTCGTCCGTCTTCCATTTTAAGTCTTGCCTCAAAGGGCTTGCCGGCCTTGGAGATGAAATTCTTCAAAAGATGGGTCTTGCCGTCGGTCAGAAGCTCTCTTGCGGCAGAGATGGGGATGGCCCGCTTGCAGATGACGCCGCTGATACGGAACCTACAGCCCTCTTTATAATTCAGACAGCCGTAGCCGTAGCGACCCTTGACCACCTTGCCGCCGCACAGAGGGCAGGTGCCTACTTCATCGCCGTAGAGGCCGGTATCGGTATCCTCTTCGGGGGTCTGCTCCTTGGGGGCAAAGACCTTTTGGATCTCGCCCTTGGCGATATCCACACTCTCTTCGATCTTCATCTCCCCCCGATAGACCTTTTTCAAGGCCTGGCCCAGATTGCTGGTTTTGTATTTGTCCATTTCAATACCCATCCGCTCCAGCTCCTCAACGAGGTAGGCACCGCCGGGCAACAGATAATAAGTATCTTTTTTCAGGGAAATATACTGGCTCTTGATAGCGTTGCCGATGATGCCGGTACGGGTAGCCTCTGTCCCCAGCTCCAGCCCCTCAAACATGGCGCGGTATTCCTCTCGGTCGTCAGTGTCCTCGGCGGCGGCCTTATCGTTAAAACCTACCGCAAGGCCGAGCAGCTTTTC
>CAYLIT010000139.1:0-5095 GCA_964383835.1 uncultured Eubacteriales bacterium | reverse complement strand
CCCCCACACCATCAGCGTTCCCCGTATCAAGCGTGCAGACGATATCGATCCCGATGTCTTCGACAACGGCATCCCCGACTATATTTTTGCCAAGATCATCGCCTGCATCCGCATTGCCGTCCCCTATACCGGTATGATCATCTCTACCCGCGAAAGTGAGCAAGTCCGCGCTCGTGCCCTGGAGCTGGGCATTTCGCAGATCAGCGGCGCCTCCCGCACCTCCGTGGGCGGTTACACCGAAGAGGAACGCCCCCACGACTCCGAACAGTTTGACGTTTCCGATCAGCGCACTCTGGACGAGGTGGTTCATTGGTTGATGGACAAGGGCTTTATCCCCTCCTTCTGCACCGCCTGCTACCGGGAGGGCCGAACCGGCGATCGTTTCATGAGCCTTTGCAAAAACGGTCAGATCCTTAACTGCTGTCACCCCAATGCGCTGATGACCCTCAGCGAGTACCTGGTGGACTACGCCACCCCCGAGACCCAAAAGACTGGCTTTGCGCTGATCGACCAAGAACTGGAAAAGATCCCCAAAGAAAAGGTCAAGGCGATTGCAAAGGATAACGTGGAAGCCATTAAAAACTCCAATCGCAGAGATTTCCGCTTCTAAAGGAGAGGTCTATGAGTTTAAACAGTACCGTATCTGCCGAACGGCCGCACATCGGCTTTTTCGGCTTGAGAAACGCAGGAAAATCCAGCCTGGTCAACGCCGTGACCGGTCAACAGCTTTCCCTGGTTTCTGATTTCAAGGGAACCACCACCGACCCGGTAAAAAAGTCCATGGAGCTTCTTCCTTTGGGGCCTGTGGTCATCATCGACACCCCGGGGCTTGACGATGAAGGAGCGCTGGGCGAGCAGCGGGTGGCCCGCGCCCGCCGGATGCTGGAGCAAACCGATATCGCCGTGCTGGTCGTTGACAGCACGGCAGGACTCTCCCCCTTGGATCGAGAGCTGATCGCGACCTTTGAAGAAAAGAAGCTTCCCTACGTCATCGCCATGAACAAGGCGGATCTTCTGGAATCCGTTCCCACGGCCGGTGAAAAGACCCTCTACGTCAGCGCCGAGACGGGGTTGAACGTCCACGAACTGAAGGAGACCGTCGCCCGCCTGGTCAAGACCGCCGGCGACGATAAAAAACTACTGGCAGACCTGGTGAACCGCCACGATACCGTGGTGCTGGTCACCCCCATCGATGAATCTGCCCCCAAAGGGCGGCTGATCCTGCCCCAACAGCAGACCATCCGGGAGCTGTTGGAGATCGGTGCCACGGTGCTGGTCACAAAAGAGAGCGAGCTGACCCAAACGCTGAACGTGCTGAAAGAGCCGCCCAAGCTGGTCATCACCGACTCCCAGGTGTTCGGGCCGGTGGCCAAGCTTCTGCCGAAAGAGGTTTTACTGACCTCCTTTTCCATTCTCTTCGCCCGCTACAAGGGCGATCTTGCAACGGTAGTACAGGGGGCGGCACAGCTGGACCGCCTGCAGGATGGCGATAAGATCCTCATCTCAGAAGGGTGTACCCACCACCGCCAATGCAAGGATATCGGCACCGTTAAGCTACCCGGCTGGATCGAAGAATACACCGGCAAAAAGGTGGAATTTTCCTTTACCTCCGGCACTGAGTTCCCCGACGATCTTTCGTCTTACGCCCTTGTGGTTCATTGCGGCGGCTGTATGCTCAACGAAAGAGAGATGAAGTCCCGCCTTGCAAAAAGCGCCCATATGGGCATTCCCATCACCAACTACGGCATTGCTATCGCCCAGATGCACGGCATCCTCAAGCGGTCGGTGGAGCCCTTCCCCGCTATTTTCAGGCTTTTGGACACACAGTGAGACTTTCAAAAAAGAGTACAGATTTCGCGGTTCCGATCTCGTCGGCGTACATAGGTACGGTAGAGAGCGGAACCGCAAAAAGCAGAAAAAGTAAAAAATGCGAACTTTCGTCCGCATTTTTTATTTTTTCTACGGTCTGTGCCTTTTTTGACAGTCGGAGCAGGTGTTAATTACGCCTGCTTTTTTATTAAGATTTTGCATATTGTTTGACTTTTTTTGCCGTCTGAGATATACTACTAATAGTGAAAAATATGTCGCGCAGGAAAGGAGGCTTCCCGATGCGAAAAAAGATCAAGATCAATAAAAAAGCGTTACTTGCCGGGCTCCTTTTATTAGGTGGCAACCTGCTGTTTTTCCTCACCGTCTGGCTGTTAAGCAAGTACGATAATATCGACCTGGATCAGGTGCTGTTCCAAATAAAAAGTCCCGCCTCAGGCGCCCATAAAAACCTACTGAACAGCGCCTTTTTACGGGTGGGAGTATTTGGATTTGTTGCTACAGGACTGGAGATCTCCCTTTATTATTTACTTTCCGGGCGGTTGAAAACACTGTTGCAAAAGAAAGCGAAATACCTCTCTTATTGCAACACCAATGTCTGCCGCTTTTTCAAACGGTATATGCTCTCTATCTCTTCGGTGCTGTTGATCTTCTCGCTTTTATTCTTCATGATCAAGCTGGAGGTCTTCGGCTACATCGGCTCCATTACCACCGATTCAGATTTTATCAAAGAAAATTATGTAAACCCCAATACTGTAAACCTGACCTTCCCCGAGGAAAAGCGGAACCTGATCTATATCTTCTTGGAATCAATGGAGAACACCTATGCAGACACCTCTGCCGGCGGGCTGATCACCGAGGATTATATTCCAGAGTTGTCACGGCTGGCCGAAGAAAACGTCAGTTTTTCTCACACGGCAGGGATCGGCGGCGCTTACTCCTACGCCGGCACCACCTGGACAGCGGCGGCAATGGTGACCCAGACCTCGGGCATCCCCATCAAGGTCCCCTTGACCGCCGATACCTACGGCGGTGAGGATGAATTCATCCCCGGCATCGTATCCATTGGTGAGATCTTGGAAAAGCAGGGCTATAACCAGACCCTGCTCTTGGGCTCCGATGCCGCCTTTGCCGGCCGGGATTCCTATTTCACCGAGCACGGAAATTATAAAATCGTGGACATCGTATCCCTCAAAAACGAGGGGCGTTTGCCGGAGGATTACCTGGAATTCTGGGGCTATGAGGATCAAAAGCTTTTTGAGTTTGCCAAAGAAGAGCTGACCAAGCTCTCAGCGCAGGGAAAGCCCTTCAACTTCACCGCCCTGACGGTGGACTCCCACTTCCCCGACGGGTACCTTTGCGAGCTCTGCGATGATACCCACGAAGAGCAATATGCCAATGTGCTGAATTGCGCCTCCAGGCAGATCTACGCCTTTATCGAATGGATCAAAGCCCAGCCGTTTTATGAGAATACGACCATCATTCTCAGCGGTGATCATCTGACCATGGACCCCAACTTCCTGGCGGATATCGACGAAAATTACCAGCGGACCGTTTATAACTGCATCATCAACGCTCCCCTTGAGCCCGCACAGGAAAAGGAGCGGGAGTTCGCCACCTTTGATATGTTCCCCACCACCCTGGCGGCGCTGGGCGTAGAGATCGAAGGCGAGCGGTTAGGGCTCGGGACCAACCTATTCTCGGATAAAAAGACCCTGACCGAGCAATACGGCTACGAAGACCTCAGCAACGAGCTGGCTAAAAAATCCGTTTACTACAACACGGAATTTCTGGATATGATGAACCGAAGCAGTGTCTTTTCCTCTGCAGATCAAAAAGGAGATCCGATATCATGACCCAAAAACTTTCCTTAAACGGGCAATGGATGGTTGATTATTATTCCGATCAGCCCTATACGAGTGAGCAAGAGCCGAAATTTATTCCCGCCATTAAAGCCTCCTACGGCAATTACATCACCCCCTGCCCCGTGCCGGCTTATTGGGAGGACCTGATGGAGCTGTTCCGCTCCACCCCGCTCCATACCAAGCTGCGGTATAATCCGCTGTATACCCTGCAGCGTTATCCCCAGGCGGGTTATGTGCCCGATATGGCACTCCCCAACCCGGTTGGTTGTATGATCTACCGCAAGACCTTCACCGCTAAAGCGGACTATACCGCCGAGACAGAGCTTTATTTCGGCGGCGTGCAAAATACCGTTTCCGTTTGGATCAACGGTCAGTATCTGGGAAAGCATGAAGGCTATTCCGTAGAATTTTTCGTTCCCGTCCCCGCAGGGGTCATTAAAAAGGGGGAAAACACCGTCACTTTGGCAGTCTCCAACCTGCGGCTGAAGGGTTACATGGATCGCCCGGTCTCCGGCTTGACCAGCCGCGCCGCAAACGAGTGCACCGGCGGTATTTACGGCGACGTGGAGCTACGCACTTATCCCGACGGGCTGAAGGATCTTTGGATCACAACCGCCCGGGATTGCGCCTCCTTTACCGTCCATACCGAGTGCAAAACCGCTAAAACGTTGCAGCTCTTCGACGGCCAAAAGCTTGTTTACACCGCAGAGCTCCCCGCAGGGCAAAACGAATTTGAACTTTCTTCCGAAGGCTATCAGCTTTGGACCCCTGCGGCCCCGAAGCTTTATACCGCTGTGATCACTACTGCCAATCAACGGCTGGAGCGGCGGTTCGGCATCCGCCGCCTGACGGTGGAAGGAACCAAGCTTTACCTGAACGGCGAGCCCTATTTCTTCCGCGGCACCTGCGAGCATTGTTATCAGCCCATCACCGTTCACCCCACCCGAGATAAAAACTATTACCGTAAGGTCATCCGAACCTTAAAAGAGCTGGGCTTCAACTCTATCCGGTTCCACACCTGGGTTCCTATGCAGGAATACATGGACGCCGCAGATGAGCTGGGCATGATCTTTGAGATCGAGACCCCCAACAACACCGCCTACGCCGAGTGGCGCGAGATCGTGCGCTGTTGCCGCCACTACTCCTCTCCCGTGCTTTATTCCTCCGGCAACGAGATGCTGATCGACGAGGATTATATCGAGCATCTGCGCGCCTGTGCGGAGCTGGTACATACCGAGACCGACTCTTTGTTCTCCCCCATATCGGCCCTGCGAGGGATCGAATATCATCAGATCGGAGACGATATCGTAAAAGAGCCCTTTCCCCATAACGCCAAGCGTTTGAAGGCGGTCGGGGAATTCTGCGACGTTTACAACAGTTATTCTCACGGCTTTACCAGCTAC
>CAYLIT010000138.1:0-5100 GCA_964383835.1 uncultured Eubacteriales bacterium | reverse complement strand
TTCAACCGCTCTTTATTCTTATTTTTCTGCGGTCTGTGCCTTTTTTGACAGTCTGCCCGAGCACTTTGTGCTCGGGATTTTTCTATTCATGATTGGTATGCATTTTTGAAAAGCTGTTGCGAAAGGCAGTAGGCGTGGTCCGGGTGTGGTAGCGGAAAAACTTTTCAAACAGATTGGCATCCTCATATCCAAGCGCCGCGGCGATCTCCGTAACGGGCGCATCCGAGGTCTGAAGCGCCAGCTTTGCCCGCTCGATCCGTTGCTTGGTGATCTCCTGCTGTAAGGTACGACCGTAGCAGTTTTTTAATACCCGCGAAAGATGATCGGCGTGATACCCAAACTCCTCCGCTACCTGCTTTACGCTCAAGGGACGGTCAGAATAGGAACGGATATACTCGTGGATCCGGGCGGCCAGGGCATTCTGCGGAAACCGTTGTTCCCGCTGTACGATAAATTCCGCCAAAAGCACGTAGAGCAAATGATCCGCCGTCTGCGGCGGGTATGCCGGCGATTCCCGTACCTGCAACAGCTGGCGGGCGATCTGGATCAGCGTCCCCGGCGCCATCATGGTGCCATGACAGGGGGCGGCCATCTGCGGGAGCCATTCCTCCGGCGGGTTGTAAAAGTGTAGCCAATAAAACTCCACCGGCTCCTCGCTGGTCTTAGTCCCGCCGTGGGGAAGGTGAGGGTGAAGTAGGACGTAATCGTTGGGCGAAAGGGTGTATTCCCGCCCGTCCTCCTGCAGATAGACCGTCCCTCGGGTCACCAGGATCAGCTCGTAGCTGTCGATGCTCCGCCTGCCGTGCCGCCAGGGGACGGTGGTGGAAAAACGACCGCCGCCGTCAAATTGAAGAAAATCGGATTTTCTCACTTATTCACCTGCCTCCTTCCTTGTTTTTTACTGTTTTTTTAAGTATAATACAAGTGACGAAGAAAATCAAGGAGGCATTCTGAATGAAAAACGTTCCCTTTTACGATCTGAAGGTCACCGACGGCTTTTGGGCAGAGCGCCAGCGGGTGGTGGAGGATACCACCGTCCGGGCGGTGTACGACCGCTTTGCCGAAACGGGCCGTATTGAGACGATGGACTGTAAGCCCCATGAGGTGAAGCCCCATATCTTTTGGGGGAGTGACGTGGTCAAATGGATGGAGGGCGCCGCCTATATTTTAGAGCAAAAAGAGGATCCCGAGCTTTGGAACAAGGTGGATGTACTGATCCGGATGATTGAAGAAGGAACCACCGAGGACGGTTATTATAATTCCTATTATAACACCCCCGGCGCCGAGGAGCGCTTCACCGAACGAAAGAACCACGAGCTGTATTCCTTAGGTCACACGATCGAAGCGGCAGTCGCCCTTTCTCATCTCGGCGACGATCGTCTTTTAAAGGTTTGCCGTAAAAACGTCGAGCTGGTGGATCGCATCTTCCGCAAGGAGCAGTCCGCCGCCTTTGATACCCCCGGTCATCAGGAGATGGAACTTGCGCTGATGCGCCTTTGGGAGGCCACCGGTGAAGAAAAATACCGGGATCTCGCCGCATACTTTGTGAATAAGCGGGGCCGCTCCGAAAAGGATGCCGCCTTTACCCGTGAAGTGAGAAAGGATAACGGCAGTTACGATCAATCCCATCTGCCGGCAGAGGAACAGCTGACCGCCGAGGGCCACGCGGTAAGAGCGCTGTATTTTTACTGCGCCATGGCCGACCTTGCCGAGGCGCTGGACGATGAAAAGCTTCGCCGTGCGGTAGAAGCGCTGTTCGACGATATCTATCAAAGGAAAATGTATATCACCGGCGGGGTAGGCTCCCAGAGCGTGGGGGAGCGGTTCACCGTGCCCTATCATCTGCCCAACCGTGAAGCCTATACCGAAACCTGCGCCGCCCTGAGCCTGGCGCTGTTTGCCCGTCGGCTGTATCAGACCCGTCCCGACGGCCGCTACGGCGACGCGGCAGAGCGCGCCTTATATAACGGCATGATCTCCGGCCTTTCCTTGAGCGGTGACGCCTTTTTCTATACCAACCCCCTGGAGATGGACGTGGAGCGGGATCACATCCCGCAGGGCTATTCTCCCGCCTTAGAGCGGCAGAAGGTGTTCAGCTGCTCCTGTTGCCCGCCCAACCTGGTGCGGCTGATTCCCAGCGTTGCAGATTTTGTCTATACCTACGATGCCGAGCGGCTGTACGTTCATCAGTATATCCCCACCGTCGGCACTATCGACGGCGCGCCGGTGGAACTGCAGACCAATTATCCTGCCGACGGAAAAGTAAAGGTTACCTATTCCGGTAAAAAGCTGACGTTGCGTAAGCCCGCTTGGTGCCGTAAGGTGGTGACCGATCAGCCCTATCGGGAGGAACTGGGGTATCTCTATTTTGATGCCGACACCGTCGAGATCGAATTCGTCATGGAGCCGCTCTTTTACGCCTCCTCCGATGCGGTGCACGAAAATACCGGCCGTGTGGCGCTGATGCGTGGCCCCATCGTCTATTGTATCGAGGGGCAGGATCAGCCTGCAAAGCCCTTCAACTGCCGGGTGGATGCCCTGCGACCGGTCAGGGTGACCGATGAGACCTACGGCGGTCTTCCCGTTTTAGAGGCAACCGGTGCCGTGACCGTCAACGCCGCTCAAACCGACCTTTACGCTCCTTACCGGGCAGAACCCCTGCAACCCTGCACCCTGCGTTACATTCCATATTATACTTTCGCCAACCGCGGTGCCGACGATATGCAGGTCTGGGTACTGAAAAAATAAATTTATAAGGCGCAGAGCTGAAATTTGGCTCTGCGCCTTGCTTTTTATTACAAATTCTTTATTTTAATATTGGTTGCTTTGATGCTCTGCGGTATGTTACAATGCAAACAGGTGATGAATAATGAATATCTTACACATGAAATATGCCGTGGAGGTGGCAAAGGCCGGTTCGCTGAATAAAGCCTCCGAAAATCTGTTTGTGGCATTACCGAATATCAGCCGCTCCATCAAGGAATTGGAGACGGATCTGGGAATCGTCATCTTTGAACGGTCGGCAAAGGGTGTGACCCTCACCCCGCAGGGCGAGGAATTTATTGGCTATGCCAAGGGGCTTTTAAAGCAGATCACGTATATCGAGGATCTATATAAGGGCGGTGCTTCCCATAAGCAACGCTTTTCCCTTTCGGTCCCCCGTTCAAGCTATATTTCCGAGGCCTTTTCAGCGCTGATCGGCTCCCTCTCCAAGGATGCGGCCGAGATCTTTTATATGGAAACCAATTCCAAAACTACCATCGATAATCTTCTGAACCACGATTATAAGCTGGGGATCATTCGCTATGCCAAGAATTACGATCAGTATTTCAAATCCATGCTGCAGGAAAAGGAATTGAGCTATGAATGCGTCATGGAATTTTCCTATTCCCTGATCATGAACCGCAAAAATCCCTTGTCCCAAAAGCAAGAGATTCGCATGGAGGATCTGACCGACTATATCGAGATCGCCCGCGCCGATCCGTATGTTCCGTCCCTGCCCTTTTCCAAGGTGGTCAAAGAGGAGCTGACCGACGATATCGAGCGTCGGATCTTCGTTTTTGAACGGGCAAGTCAGTTCGAGCTCCTCTCCCGCAACCCCGAAACCTTTATGTGGGTCTCTCCCACCCCCACCAAGGTGCTGGAGCAATACGGTCTGGTGCAAAGAAGATGCTGCGATAATACCAAGATCTACCGTGATCTTCTGATCCATAAGCAGGAGTATAAGCTCACCGAGCTGGATCAGATCTTTATTGCGGCACTGGAGGAATCCAAACGGAATTATCTGTAATAAAAGCCTTATCAAAAAGGATAATACGGGTCTAACATTTTAATAATTCTCAATCGGGCGACGGTTTGATAGAATAATAAAAAATCAAAACGTCGTTCGGGAGGAACAAAATGAGACCCTATAAGATCGTAGATAGTGTAGAAAAGCTGGAGCAGGCAATTGTGCAGATCAAAAAAGCGCAAGCCCTGTTTTCCGGTTATACGCAGGAGCAGGTGGACCGGATCTTTCTTGCCGCCGCATCTGCCGCCAATAAGGCACGTATCCCGCTGGCCAAGATGGCGGTGGAAGAAACCGGCATGGGCGTTGTGGAGGATAAGGTGATCAAAAACAACTATGCCTCCGAATATATCTATAACGCTTATAAAAATACCAAAACCTGCGGTGTCATCGAAGAGGATGCGGCATACGGCATCAAGCGGATCGCCGAGCCCATCGGTGTCATCGCGGCGGTCATTCCCACCACCAACCCCACCTCGACCGCAATCTTTAAATGTCTTCTTGCGTTAAAGACCCGCAATGCCGTTATCATCTCGCCTCATCCCCGCGCCAAGAACAGTACCGTTGCCGCGGCGAAGCTGATTTTGGAGGCGGCGGTTCAGGCGGGCGCACCGGAGGGGATCATCGATTGGATCGACGTTCCCTCTCTTGAGATGACCAACACGCTGATGAATGAGGCGGATATCATTCTGGCCACCGGCCCCGGTATGGTCAAGGCCGCTTATTCCAGCGGAAAGCCTGCCATCGGTGTGGGCGCAGGAAATACGCCTGCGATCATCGATACCTCTGCCGATCTTCTGCTGGCAGTCAACTCCATTATCCATTCCAAGACCTTCGATAACGGCATGATCTGTGCATCGGAGCAGTCGGTGATCGTGATGGAGCCGGTCTATGCGGCGGTGAAACAGGAATTTGCGGAAAGAGGCTGTTATTTTTTGAACGCCGAAGAGACCGAAAAGGTGCGTAAGACCATTTTGATCAACGGTGCCTTGAACGCAAAGATCGTGGGCCAGCCTGCGGCAAAGATCGCAGAGCTTGCCGGCTTCAAGGTGCCCGAGGAGGCAAAGATCTTGATCGGCGAGGTGGAAAGCGTAGAGCTATCCGAAGAATTTGCCCACGAAAAGCTCAGCCCGGTGCTGGCAATGTATAAAGCAAAGAGCTTCGAGGATGCGCTGAGTAAGGCAGAGCGGCTGATCGCTGACGGCGGCTATGGGCATACCTCTGCGATCTATCTGGATGAGATCACGGAGCAAGAAAAACTGAGCACCTTTGCCGCCCGGATGAAAACCTGCCGTATTTTGGTCAATACCCCC
>CAYLIT010000137.1:0-5105 GCA_964383835.1 uncultured Eubacteriales bacterium | reverse complement strand
CTTCACTATTATCTAATACACAAACGCCGGACCCTTCGATAAAATGATCCGAGCTGATAGCCAGATCATATTGAGCAGATTGAAGAACGGAGCCGGTGGAGGTGACAGTTGAGGTGAAAAATGCATACGCAGAAACGCTCATTGCAGCCAAGCAAAAAATAATACAGGCGATCGATATTCCAACACGCACCAGCATAACCTTTTCGGGAACCTTACCATGTTTGGGAACATACAACAGTTTTTGATACACTTCTTTCATGGGTCAACCTCCTTTCCGTAGTTTTTCAAATTCTATGCTGATCATTCGACGGGCGTTCCCTGCTGAGAGGCAGAAACGATCACGCCCATCTCTACCTTCGGCACAACGTCACCGCGATAGTTGGCAACATTGGAGACCTCCTCGGGCATCCGCACGATCAAGGCAATATAGTCTTCATCGTCCACCTCCAAGGAATCAACCTCTGTGCTGTATTTATTCAAGGGTCGGTTCGCAATGGAAGCAAGCTCTCGGGTAGCCTTTCCATTCGCCAAAAGACGGGTCTCAACCAGCTCCATCAATTCGTCCTCTTCATCGGCGGAAACAACACCGAACCGTAGATAATCGGGCAAATTGAAGGGGTGACCGTACCAATTGGTAGCGGTAGTATAGTTATTCACCGTAATGGCGGTGCGGTAATCAAAGGGGATCTCTCCCTTATTCTCGATCCGCAGATAGACCACCTGGACGTAGCCGGGTTCATAGAGCGCTTCATCATCAAAGACTGCGGTGGTGGAATCCACTTCTTTATAAGAGCCGTCCTCCTGGCGGTAAGAAACCACCAAATCCAGCTCCCCGATATCAAAGATATTCTTTTGAACGGGCGTGGTATCGGTAAACCACGCCAACGAGGTGGTGGCTCCGAGGACTGCCCACAGGATCAGCAAGCCGATACTGAGGGCCAAAGCGATTTTAGTATATGATTTTTTCTTTGCGGTCACGCTTCTCCCTCCTTTTTTAAGTGATCAGCGTTGCTGTTTCTTTCTTGCCGCCAAAAAGATCATCAAGCCACCGGATACAACCAGTAACAGGATCCAAAGCCAAAGCATGGAATGATCGCCGGTATCGGGCGGTTCGGGATCGGTATCTTCAACGGGGAATTCTTCGATCATAAACTCCCAATCCAGATAGCCGATCAGATTCTTATAGGTATTATCCAATTCAACGGGGACGTTCAACGTTACATCCAGATCCACCTTGCCGCCGGAATACAAGGTACCCAAGCAGACCCAATTGGTCAGATGCAGGGTTTCGTCGGCAGGACCGTCGAACATATACGACATTTCATCGTTCGCGTTTTTTTGCACCGTGAGGTTCAGTTGAGAAAGAAATTCCTCGGAGCCCTCATGAGCGCCTAAGGCACGCATATAGATCTTGACCTTCACTTTATTGGAAGCATCATTGCGCACCGTGATCTTCTGCGTCAGGCTGTCGCCCGGCATAACATCCTTAAAATTCGGGAAAAGGTCAGTGGGCGAATAGTCGCTCCCCGGTGCGAAGATACATTTCCCCGCATCCCCGCTATAGGTCACGTTGCCCTCCTCAGCGGCGGCAGGAAACGTAAACAGGAGCATCGCCGCGGCGATCAGAATCGCTAAAACACGTTTCATTCCGCCACCTCCTCTTCGGGCCAACCGGAGGCGGTATAGGTGTCGGTACCGATAAGCGGATTATTCTCGCTCTGAACCGCCTGGGCCTTGACCGTGAGGGTCAGGGTCTTGCCGATGTAGCTGTTATCGACCTTGGAGCCGACGATCTCTACGTGAGAGAATACCTGCGGCGTTGTCTCGCCGGGCCGGACGATGCCGGTGTAATAATACCAGCCGTCCTCGTGCAGCTTCCAGTATTCTTCGTTGATGTTGAGCTTGAAGCAATCCTCGGAGGAAAGCTCTTCCTCTTCGATGCCGTAGACCAGCTTCACCCGCAGATAGAACGGATGGGTACAATCGTTTTCGACGGTTACCTCTTTACTAACCACATCACCGGGCATAATATAGACGCCCTCTGCGGGAAATTCCGTTCCCTGATCGGTGGTTTCATGAATGATAAGTTGAATATCGCCGGAGGTCACAACATTGGTTGCCTTACCTACGGTAGTATAGTATGCCAATGTTTCTTGGGAAAAAAACGTAACGAGTAACGCAATAAACGCAATCGTCAAAAAACGAAGCTTGATTTTACCCAATTTAAAAACCTCCCTTTCTAAAAAAATTCAAAGTCCAGCAACCAAAAAACATAATCCTTTGGATGACATATATTTTTTTGCATAATATTATACCACATCATTTTATTCTTTTCAACTTCAATAATGGGATATTATGTTTTTGGGTTGCCGCCCGACCCCCGAAGGGGTCGGGAAGCGTTCGTTGTATAGGCGTAAGTGAGGTGACCTATACAATGCATAAATCAATAAACATCCACGCCATCAACAACGACGTTCAGTTTATCGGTACCCATGGAGTTCTTGTTTGCCCACAGAGTAGTGCCGGTATTGATACCCTTATCGTTGATCTCGTAGCCGTTCACAACGGTGTTGTTCACGATCAGCTCGTAGCTCTTGCCGTAATCGTTGCCGATCTCAACGGCAGCCTTCAGATCAGTCAAACCGCCGTTATCGTTAAACACGCAATCGTTGAGGGTCAGCTTGGTATTTACCTGACCGTAGAGCAACAATGCCTTACCGTCGGAATTGAAGGTACAGCCGTTGAAGGTAGCGGTAGGAGCACCCCAGGTCCAGATATTATAGAGATCGCCGGAAACGTTGAAGGTACAATCGTTGAAGGTGCTGTCACCGTACAGAGTGTAGGTGTTGTTGATCACGCAGTTGTTATAGGTAGCATTACAACGAGCATAGCCAACATAGGTGGTACCGGTAGTGTTGATAGAGATGTTCTCAAATACCACGGTGGAGCCGTCCAGAGCGTAGTTACAGCCCTCGTAGGAACCGCTGGTCTCGATAGCGATGACGGTATCCTCGGGCTCGCCGATACCGCTGATGGTCAGGGTCTTGCCCTGTGCAGCGTTAGGCAGTACGAAGACGCCCGTACCCAACGTGAGATCGGTCTTGCCTGCGTTTAGAGCGGCGGCCAATTCGTCGTTGGAGGAAACCAGATAGGGAGCATCGCCAAGGGTGATCGTCACACCGTTGTTGATGATGTAGCTACCGGTCTGCAGACCTTCGCGCTCAGGATCCACAACACCGAAGCCGATATCCATTGCCAGAGTATAAGTAGCCTTATAGAACTTCTCGCCGGAAGCCGCGTTCACGGTGCTGTTCTTGATCTCACCGGCCAAAGCGGCATTGTGATAACCGGTACCAACGCCTGCGGCATACTTACCGCCGGTTGCATTGATGGTAGAATCGGTAATCTTGATGGTGCACAAAGGCTGATCGCTCTGACAATGGGTGTCGTAACCGGAGCCGATACCTGCGCCGAAAGCACCGCCCTGAGCAGTAACGGTGGAGTTGGTGATATTGATGTTGGTGCCGGACTCGGTAGCACCGCTGCTGACACGGCTGCTACCGATCGCAGCTGCGGAAACGCCGCCCTCTGCATAAAGGATGGTGGAATCGATGATGTTTACGGTAACACCGGTCCAGTAACGAGCACCGATAGCGGCAGCCTTGGAGCCGCCGATGGCCTCAACGACGTTCACGTCCTTCAGGGTGATGACGGCACCATCCTTGCCGGAGCCGATGGCTGCACCGCCTTCGGGAGCATCCTTATAGTACTTTGAGTCGGTGCCGATCTCATAGGCATAACCGCCGGCAACGTAATCGATGGTGATCCCCTCGATATTTACGGTCTCGGCAGCGGGGCCGCCGATACCGAATGCATTTTTGCCATTGGCAACGGCGGTCAGGTTGCCGCTACCGGAAATTTCCAGGTCTGTACCGCTGATCGCAGAGGTATCCGCAGTGGTGGCCTTGACGGCAACCTTACCCAGGATCACGATCTTGGCAGTGTCGGCCGCCTGTACGGAAGCGATATTGACGTTGCACAGAGTGAGGGTGCCGGTGTAGCCGGCGGGAACAACGAGAACGCCCTCGGTCTCGTTGCAGTTGACGAGGGTAGCATCCTTATTGGCTGCCAGCAGAGCGTTGGCTTCTGCTACAGTATCAACGGCGGCATTTGCATCGTAAGTCTCGTCAAAAGAGTCTTCCTCGTAAGTATGCTGGGTAGCAAATACGCTGATGCCCAGATCGATCACGGGAGCAGTACCGTTATGGTTTGCTTCGTTGCCGACCCAAGTGGGCATATAGGCAACCAAAGCCAGATAATCATACTCGGAGCCTGCGATCAGGGTGCCGCCCTTGGAATAGCCTGCAGAGATCTTGGTGGTCTCGGTGGCGATCTCCATAGCATCCCCACGGGTTGCATAAGCAGAGGTCTCGCCGTTAACGTCTTTGGCTACGTCAAAATAGATGTAGTCGGAAAGCAAGAAGGTCTCGCCCGCCTTGTTCACGCCCGGAGTCTCGGAAATAATGTTTACGCCCAAGGAATACTCCAAAGCCAGATCACCGGCATTTCTTACACGTAGGTAAGCAACATCGGTGTAACCGGGCTCCCAAAGGTCACCCGTCAAAATATCGGAAGAATTTTCAACGGTCTTCCATTCTTCGCCGTCCCAATAATCCATCTCAATGTCAAGATTACCGGACTTAATGATGTTGTTCGCGCTGGTAACGGTATCGGTAAACCACGCGTAAGTGGTGCCGATCAGCATAGAAACGCAGAGCAACAACGAAAGTACGCTAACCAACAACGCACGTTTCGTACTTCTTGTCTTTGCCATTGTTCAAAGACCTCCTTAAATGAATTATGCATATCAGCAATCAAAAAACAAGATGACAGCAAATATAGCTGTTATATTCTATCATAAATAATCAAATATTTCAAGCACATTTTGTCTTGTTCTTTGGTTGCCGCCCGACCCCCGAAGGGGTCGGGACGGACTTTGTTATCCGTTTAGACGGATAAGGTTTGCAGGATGATTAGGGCTTTGCAATCGCTTCCCAACCGTCGTTAGCAAGATATCTGCCAAGCTCACCGTTGAAAGTACCGCC
>CAYLIT010000136.1:0-5110 GCA_964383835.1 uncultured Eubacteriales bacterium | reverse complement strand
CACACCTTTTCCTCTTTCTTATTCAAACATGATCTGATTTAAGATGCCTTGCAGATATTCCTGTCTGCCGCTGCCGGGGAGGGCGGGGGCGCCCATCGCCTCGGCGATGGCCGCAAGCTCTTCCAGAGAGGTCTTCCCCTCGACGATTCTTTTGCCGATGCCGGTTTTGAAGGAGGAATACCGCTCGTCGATGAAGGCGTCAATTCTGCCGTCCTCGAGGATGGCGGCGGCCTTGATCAGCCCCAATGCAAAGGTATCCATTCCCAGAATAAACGCATGGAACATATCTTCGGAGGTATAGCTGGGACGGCGGGTCTTGGAGTCGAAGTTGAAGCCGCCGGTCAGCCCGCCCGCCTTCAGGACTTCGTACATACACAGCGTTGCTTCGTATACGTTTGACGGAAATTCGTCGGTATCCCAGCCCAGCAGATAGTCCCCTTGGTTTGCATCGATGGAACCGAGCATTCCGTTGATGGCAGAAATGCGCAGATCGTGTTGGAAGGTATGACCTGCAAGGGTGGCGTGATTGGCTTCGATATTCATTTTGAAGTCCTTGTCCAATCCGTATTGACGCAGGAAGCCGATGGCGGTTGCGGCATCAAAATCATATTGGTGCTTCATGGGCTCCTTGGGCTTCGGTTCAATGTAAAAATCGCCGGTAAAGCCGATGGAGCGACCGTAGTCCACCGCCATATGCATCAATCTTGCGATGTTTTCCTGCTCGAATTTCACGTCGGTGTTCATGAGGGTCTCGTAGCCCTCCCGGCCACCCCAGAAAACGTAGCCCTTGCCGCCCAGCTTGACGGTCAGCTCCAACGCCTTTTTGATCTGTGCCGCCGCAAAGCAGTAAACCTCTGCGGAATTGGTACTGCCCGCGCCGTTCATAAACCGCGGGTTGGAGAACATATTCGCGGTTCCCCACAGGCATTGAATGCCGGTGGCGTTCATTTTCTCAAGAATATAATCGGTGATCTCGTCAAGGCGACGGTTGGTTTCTTTTATATCCTCTGCTTCGGGAACCAGATCCACGTCGTGAAAGCAAAAGTATTCAATGCCGAGCTTTTGCATAAACTCAAAGCCCGCATCGACCTTGGCTTTTGCGTGTTCCACGGTGCCTTTTTCCGTACCGAAGGATTTATCGGCGGTGTCTCTGCCGAACATATCGGTGCCCGCGGCGCAAAGATTATGCCACCATGCCATGGCGAAGGGAAGGTGCTCACGCATGGTTTTGCCCATAATAACGCGGTCGGCGTCGTAGTATTTGAAGGCAAGCGGATTCTTGCTTCCCGGACCTTCGTACGGAATGTTACCGACGTTTTTAAAAATTTCACCCATTGTACGTACCTCTTAAATAATATGGTTTTGTTTTAAGTAATCGTAAAAGTCTTCTGCGGTAGTAAAAAGATATCCGTTCATACCAACGGACTTTGCACCTTCAACGTTTTTCAAAACGTCGTCAACGAACAACGTTTCCTCCGGTTTTATCCCAAAGGTTTTAACCGCTGACAAATAAAACGCGGGGTCGGGCTTCAGAAGATGCACCTTATAGGACGGCAACGATCCGTCAAGCTTTTTCAAAACAGGCACACGCTGCGGCATCTCTTCAAAACAGCGCGGAAAGTTCGAAAGAAGAAAACAACCAAGCCCGTTTTGTTTTATTTCGTCGACGATCTTTGGCATTTTGGGGTTTGGCGGCAGGGCGTCCAGCCAGGTTTCGACAAACGTTTCTAAAAAGTTATGGTACGGTTTTGGCATAAACTCTTTTAACTGTACCAAAACCTCGTCGGTGTCGATCTCCCCGCGGTCGTATTTGTGCCAAGGCGAATTTTCACTCCAGATATGATCAATGAAATACTTTGCAACTTGTTGGCTGTTTGAGATCTCAAACATTTTCTTTTCGAAATTCATCTCGGTGAGTACACCGCCGCAATCAAATAAAATTTGTTTTATCATTTTCTCATATTACCTCAAATTCAAAATAGACGGGATAATGATCCGATGGGAATTTACCGTTGAAGGTACGGGTGACCACCTCGTATTTGGTGGGGGTCACACCGTTGCCGTGATAAAAGCAGTAATCGATGGGCAGATCTTTGTTCGGGTCAACCGCTTTATAGCAATGGCAAGTGCTCGCCGGCGGGACGCCCAATTCCTCGCGGACATCGGCAAACCAGCTACGCATAGAATGCCAGCCTGCGGTGCCGGGATGGAAATTGAAGTCAGCGGTGCAGAACACCGGAACGTCTCCCAGCTTCTCCGCTTTACGGATGATCAGCTGGGCGCTCTCCCGGGGGCCGCAGCCCACCCAATCGAAATGGGTATTATAGTACTGAAGCAGTTTGCCGCTTTCTTTATGGCGCAGGGCGGCGTGACTGCAGATGCGGTAATAAGCGGCATCCCAGCCCTTGGACATCAGATCGGGGGTCTCGCTGAGCCAAAAATGCTCCTCCTCCACCAGCTCAAAGGCGTCCTTTTTCCAGTAGATCGGGGTGGCCTCGCGGCTGACGTCGTTGCGATACATCCAGATCACACCGTAATGCTCCTTCAGCGGCTCCAGATAAGGCTCCCAGCGGTGGGAGGCCTCCTGAAGACCGAAAAGATCGGGAGCATAGTCCTGAATGATTTCCAGGCATCGCGGTGCCCGCTCGGCGATGGAGTGCCCATCGGGATCGTTGCAGCAACGGACGTTAAAGGTCATCATTTTAAGCTTCATTTTATTTCACCTCATTTTAATTTTTTAAATAAACCCTTCATACATGGGTAGATCTCCTTAAACCTGCGATACCGTTCTTCATATCTCGCAACGATCTGCGGATCGGGTTTTATAACGGTTTTGACGCGCACGAATTGATCCGCACACTCTTTTACGCTTTCAAATTCTCCCGCCGCCGTCATGGCAAGCATCGCCGCACCGTAGCCCGGTCCCTGCTCGGTTTGCAGCAACGTGATCGTAACGTTCAGGACGTTGCAGAGAATTTTTTGCCAAAGTGCCGATTTTGCACCGCCGCCGCAAAGGGAGCTTGCCGTAACGTTGATCCCCTGTTCACGGGCGATCTCAACGTTATCCCGGATGGCAAACGCAACGCCCTCCAGCACGGCTTGTATCATGTCCTGTCGTTGGGTGTCCGGTCTCATTCCCAAAAAAGTGCCCCGTGCATCGGTATCGTTGATGGGACTTCTCTCTCCCATAAGATACGGGAGGAAGAATACGTGATTTGTGCCCAAATGATCGTCGGTGATCGCTTGTTGCTCGGCGTTAAAATCCTTTGTGTTTAAAATATTCTCGCAAAACCATTGGTTGCAAGACGCCGCGGATAAAATACATCCCATCAGATGATGCTTTCCGTTTGCGTGGCAAAAGGAATGAAGCGCGTTGCTGCTGTCAACGGAAAAGCGATCCGCCGAAATGAATACCGTTCCCGACGTTCCGAGGGATATATTGCATCTGCCGTCGGTAACGGTGCCCGTGCCGATCGCCGCAGCAGCATTATCTCCTGCGCCTGCAACCACCGTCGTATTTGCGTCAAGCCCGAGTTCGGCGGCAACGTGGGGAAGAAGGGTGCCGACCGTTTCATAGCTTTCAAAAAGCGCAGGCATCATCCGCTCGTCTACGGAGCAGATATCAAGCATTTTTTTCGACCAGCATTTATTTTTTACGTCAAGCAACAGCATCCCGGAGGCATCGGAATAATCGGTACAATGTACGCCGGTCAGCTTATAGTTGATATAATCCTTCGGAAGCATGATTTTGCTTATTTTTTCGAAATTTTCAGGCTCGTTTTCCCGGAGCCATAAAATTTTAGGAGCCGTAAAGCCGGCGAAGGCGATATTCGCGGTAAGAGTGGACAAGCTCTTTTTCCCAATCACCTCGTTCAGATATGCGGTTTCTTTGTCGGTCCGTCCGTCGTTCCATAATATGGCGGGGCGTATGACGTTATCGTCCTCGTCCAGAATGACCAGCCCGTGCATCTGCCCGCCTGCACCGATCCCCTTGATCTGTGCGGGGTCGGTCCCGCTGGTCAGCTCTTTTACCCCGTCAACGAAAGCGGTCCACCAATCCTCGGGGCTTTGCTCGCTCCATGCGGGGCGAGGATAATGGACAGAATAAGACCTTGATACGGTTTTGACAATTTTACCGCGTCCATCTACCAACAGCAATTTTAACGCTGACGTGCCTAAATCGGCGCCAATAAAATAGTTCATGGCCGCGCCTCCTTTCGATTTCATTATAGAGGATTTAATTTGACATCTCTCGCAATTTTAGGTATAATTTATAGACAGAATTTGACTTTTTGAGGTGCACAATGTTTTATCAATATAATCATCTGGGCTCTCCCGATTATCTCAAAATAGAAAAAGACCGCAATTTCAGCTTTCCGTTGCATTTGCACCAGTGCTTTGAGCTGATCGTTCTTCTTTCGGGAGAGATGAAGGTGACGGTGGATAAGAAAACCTATCTTTTAAAGGAAAAAGAGGGGCTTTTGATCTTTCCGAATCAGATCCATTCGCTGGACTCTGCAAGAAGTGAGCATATTTTGTGTATTTTTTCGCCCCGTCTGGTACAAGCCTATGCCGTGAAAACGGTCGATAAAATTCCGTTGGACAATCAGTTCCGACCGGACGAATATCTTGTGAACGCCTTGGAGCATTTGTCCGGTGCCGCCTCCACCATCGAGAAAAAAGGGGTGCTGTATTCCCTATGCGGGCAATTCCACAGAACGGCGGATTATGCCGAAAAACAGGTGCGTGACGAAAATCTGCTGTATAGAATCTTTTCTTTCGTGGAGGAAAATTTCAACGACGATTGCTCCTTGTCCGCTCTTTCCAAAAGCATCGGATATGATTATGCCTATCTTTCGCGCTATTTCAAAAAAATGATCGGCATATCGTTTAATTCCTACGTGACCCATTACCGTTTAAGTCATGCTTGTTATCTTATGGAAAATACCGCCTTGCCGATCCTTCGGTGTGCCTATGACAGCGGGTTTTCCTCTTTAAGAAGCTTTAATCGGTGCTTTAAAGAGAATTTTCAGACAACCCCTACCCGGTACAGAAAAAATAACGCGGAGTGAATTTCACTCCGCGTTATTTGCGTCAAAATAAGTATTTC
>CAYLIT010000135.1:0-5143 GCA_964383835.1 uncultured Eubacteriales bacterium | reverse complement strand
AAAAACGTGGTGCTGACCATCGATGAGACGGTGCAGTACTATCTGGAAAAGCACCTGCAGGAGGCACGGATCGAACAAAACTGTCTTGAGGGTGCGGCCGGTATCGTCATGAACGTAAAAACCGGCGAGATCTTAGCTATGGCCTCCCTGCCCAACTACGACCCCAATCAGTACTATACCATTACCGACCAGGTGGTGCTGGAGAGCCTTTCCGCCCTCACCGGCGAGGAGCTGGAGACCGAGACTACCGACTACCGCAATAAAATCTGGCGCAACAAGTGCATCGTGGATACCTATATGCCCGGCTCCACCTTCAAGATCGTCACCCTCTCCATGGCGGTGGAGGAGGGGCTGATCTCCCTGAACGATACCTTCAGTTGCCCCGGCTATATCCGCGTGGCAGACCGTACCATCCGTTGCTGGAAGTCCGGTGGCCACGGACACCAGACCCTTTCCCAGGCGATCCAGAACTCCTGTAACCCCGCTTTTATCACCATCGGTGCCAAGGTGGGGAACGATAAATTCTATCAGTACTTCAAAAACTTCGGGCTGACCGAAAAAACCGGCATCGACCTCAACGGTGAGGCCAGCGGTATCTGGTTCTCTACCTTCCAGGAGGTAGAATTGGCAACCGCCTCCTTCGGTCAGAACTTTAAGATCACCCCGTTGCAGATGATTACGGCGGTAGCTGCCTCGTCCAACGGCGGTTATCTGGTCACTCCCCACGTGGTAAAAGAGATCACCGAGACCCAGGAGGACGGCACCGAAAAGGTGGTCAAGAGCTTCGAGGGCTCCGCAAAGCGGCAGGTCATTTCCGCCGAGACCTCATCCCTGGTCTGCGACCTTCTGGAGGAGGTGGTCAGCGTCGGCTCCGGTAAGAACGCCTACGTAAAGGGCTACCGGGTGGCCGGTAAGACCGGTACCTCTGAGAAGATCGACGATTACGTCGCCACCGGTATTAAGAACTATATCTCCTCCTTCATCGGCTTTGCCCCGGCAGATGATCCCGAGTACGCTATCCTGGTGATGCTGGATACTCCCAGCAACGGCGAGATCTACGGCGGTATCATCGCCGCGCCGGTAGCCGGTGATATCTTAAGCGATATCCTGCCCTACCTGGGTGTTCAGCCGCAATACACCGAAGAAGAGCTGGCTACCCTGGACATCGCCATCCCCTCCTATATGGATAAGACCTTGGATGAGGTCGAAAAGATCCTGATCGATGCCGAGATCGAGTATAAGGTCAAGGGCGACGGCGATACCGTTGTGGCCCAGATGCCGGAGGCCGGCTCTACCATGCCTCAAAGCGGCACGGTGATCCTCTATACCGGCGACGCATCCCCCACCAAGAATATCACCATCCCCAACCTGGTGGATTATTCCGTGGCAGGCGCCACCAACCGCATCAAGCAATCCGGCCTGAACGTACGGGTGGTGGGCAACGCCAACGCCGGCTCCGATGCCCTGGTCATCTCTCAATCCCCCGCCGCCGGCACGGTGGTGGCAGAGGGTACCGTCGTCACCATCCGAACCAACAGCTCGGAAGGCGTATCGAGTATGTAACGAGGTGTCAGAATGTTATTATCTGAACTTTTAAATGGACTTGAATTATTAAATAACTTTGAAGACCGCGAGATCGCGGGCATCACCTGCGATTCCCGCGAGGTCCGTGAGGGCTGGCTGTTTGCCGCCATTCCCGGCGAGCAGGTGGACGGCCACGATTATGCCGTCAAGGCGGCCGACGCCGGTGCCGCCGTGATCTTAGCGGAGCACCCGGTCAATACCGGTGTTTCCGAGGTGCTGACCTCTTCTACCCGCTGGGCTTACCAGGTGGTTTGCGCCAACTACTTCGGCCACCCCGAAAAGCAGATGAAATTCATCGGCGTGACCGGTACCAACGGCAAGACCTCCGCCACCCAGTTCGTCAAAAGCATTTTGGACGGATTGGGCGAAAAAGCCGGTCTGATCGGTACCGTCCATAATATGATCGGCGAGCGAAGCATCCCCGCTGTTTTCACCACCCCCGAGCCGTATCAGCTCTTCACCCTCTTGAAAGAGATGCAGACCGCCGGGGTCAAAACGGTGGTGATGGAGGTCTCCTCTCAGGCGATGGATCAAAAGCGGGCGGATAGCCTGCCCTTTACCGCCGCAGGCTTCACCAACCTGACCCAGGACCACCTGGATTATCACCTGACCATGGAAAACTATAAGGAGGCGAAAGCCCGCCTGTTCTCTATGGCAGAAAAAAGCGTTTTTAACCTGGACGATGAAGTCGGACGTGAGCTGGCAGAGCGGTTCGGCGGGCTGACCTATTCCGCCGAGGGCCCCGCAGACCTGACCGCCCGGGAGATCAAGATCGATGTCAGCGGTGTTTCCTATACCCTGCAAATGGGCGAGCAGACCGCCGCTATCAAGGTCTCTACCCCCGGGATGTTCACCGTCCATAATACCCTCTGTGCCGCAGGGGTGCTCCTGGCCGCAGGCTACTCGTTTGAGCAGGTGGCCGAAGGGCTGAACCGTATCCCCAAGGTAGCAGGGCGGGCCGAGATCATTACCGAAGGCTATCCCTTCTCGGTGATGCTGGATTACGCCCATACCCCCGACGCGCTGGAAAATATTCTCACCACCATCAAGACCTATGCAAAGGGTCGTGTGGTGACCCTTTTCGGCTGCGGCGGTGACCGGGATCGCACCAAGCGCCCCTTGATGGCCGCCATGGCCGCAAAATACAGCGATTACCTGATCGTCACCTCCGATAACCCCCGTACCGAAGAGCCGGGTGCCATTATTAAGGATATCCTGGTGGGCCTGGAGGGTGCCACCGTGCCTTATACGGTGATCGAAAACCGCAAAGAGGCCATCGGCTACGCCATCCAAAACGCACAGCCAGGCGATCTGATCCTGCTGGCCGGCAAGGGCCACGAGGATTACCAGGTTATCGGCAAGACCAAATATCCCTTTGATGAAAAGAAGATCGTAAAGGAATTTTTAGAGCAATGCTGACAGTTCATAAAATCGCAGTGGCATTGGGCCTGCCTGCCCCGGAGCGGGATTTCGAAATTAAAAAAGTCGTTACCGACTCCCGCCGGGCAGAGGAACATTGCCTCTTTGTCGCCATCGAGGGGGAGCGGGTAGACGGCCATTCCTTCATCCCCGCCCTTGCAGAAAGGTTTGAAAATATCGCGTTTTTGGGTACAAAAGCCCCCGAAAATGCGTTGAAAAACCCCTGTTTTTTGGTGGAAAACGTGCTGTTTTCGTTAGGATTATTGGCCAAAGCAAACCTTGCGGAGCTGCCTGCCAAGGTCATCGGCGTGACCGGTAGCGTGGGGAAGACCACCACCAAAAACTTTATCCTCTCGGCGCTGGCACCCGCCCTGCAGGCCTCCGGCACCGTGGGGAATATGAATAATGAGCTGGGCGTCCCCCTCACCGGCCTTGCCGTATCCCAAGAGGATCAGGCGGCGGTCATTGAGATGGGGATGCGGGGCCTGGGTCAGATCGAGTATCTCACCCAATTTATCACCCCCCATATCGCGGTGGTGACCAACGTCGGCGTGGCGCACCTGGAGCTGCTGAAAACCCGTGAAAATATCGCCCGTGCAAAGCTGGAGCTGGTGGATGCCCTGCCGGCAGACGGCAAGGCGCTGTTGAACGGCGACGAGCCGTTGCTTTACGGCGTCCGCCCCCAAAAGCAATGCTTTTATTTCGGCTTTTCGGCGCATAATGATTATAGAGCCGAAGCTGTCGATGGGAGCCGGTTTACCCTTTGCTATCCCGGCGGCTCCCTTGAACTCTGCCTGCAGGTAGAAGGGGAGCATCAGATCATGAACGCCCTGGCCGCTTTCGGGGCCGGTCACCTGCTGGGGCTTGAGCCCGCCCTTTTGAAGGAGGGCATCGAGTCCTTCACCGGCGACGGTCGCCGTCAGTTCACCGAAACGGTAGGCGGGGTTACCGTCATCGACGATACCTATAACGCTTCTCCCGATTCCATGGCCGCCGCCCTCAGGGTGCTGGCCGCCAAGCCCGCCCGCCGCATTGCGGTACTGGGGGATATGCTGGAGCTGGGGGATTATGAAGAACGCGGCCACCGTGACGTGGCCGACTATTGCACCGAGCTGAAGCTCGATATTGTGGTTGCCATCGGCACCCGGGCAAGGATCATTTTCGATGCCCTGCCCGCAGAAATGGAGAAGTATTACGTCCCTGCCAGGGACGAAGCACAGCCTCTTTTAGAGCGGATCGTTAAACCCGGCGACACCGTGCTGTTCAAGGCCTCCAATTCCATGGGCTTTGACCGGTTGGCGGCGGCATTAAAGGAAAGGATGGGAAAATAAATGAACTATTGGCTGATCATCATTGCGCTTGCGGCAAGCTTTTTGCTGGCGTTGCTGTTGGCACCCTGGATCCTGCCGTTTTTGCGGCGACTGAAATGCTCCCAGAGCATTCTGGATATCGGACCCTCCTGGCATAAAGAGACCAAGCAGGGAACCCCCACCATCGGCGGCTTGATCTTTATCATCCCCACCCTGCTGGTGACCCTGGTGATGGGAATCGGCGAGATGCTGCGGGGGGATCTTAGGCTGTTGATCTGCCTGGTGTTCGTCACCCTTTGCGGCGTGGTGGGCTTTGTGGATGACTATGTGAAGGTGGTCAAAAAGCGCAATAAGGGCCTCTCTGTGTTGCAAAAGACCCTGCCCCTAATGCTGATCACGGCACTGTTCTTAGGTACTTTGTATATCAACGGCACCATTACGGATACTATTTTTATCCCGTATCTGAACGTGCGGTTGCACCTTTCTTATTTCTATTTCGTGCTGATGATCCCCATGCTGTTCTTCTTTGTTAATTCCGTCAATCTGACCGACGGTCTGGACGGCCTGGTGACCAGCGTTTCCCTGCCCTATACCATTTCCTTTATCGTGATCGGTTTCTTTTTGACCGGCGCGAATAATACCGGCATCACCCTCTTCAGCGCGGCGCTGACCGGCGGCCTTGCGGCCTTTCTGATCTATAATTTCCACCCCGCCAAGGTCTTTATGGGCGATACCGGCTCCCTCTTTTTGGGTGCGGCCATCGTGGCCATGGCTATGGCCTACGATATGCCGTGTTTCATCATCATCGGCGGTATCATGTATCTGTTAGA
>CAYLIT010000134.1:0-5218 GCA_964383835.1 uncultured Eubacteriales bacterium | reverse complement strand
GGGATAAAAATCCTGCACCTGCTCAGAATGAAGCCGGTTCTCTTGCATATAGCGTGCCAAACGCTCGGCGCTCTTCATGGTAGAACCGGGATGGGAGGACATCAAGTAAGGCACCACATACTGCTCCAGCCTCGCCTTTTTGCTGGCGGCATCGAACCGTTGCAGAAACTTTTCGTAGACCTCATAAGAGGGTTTCCCCATCAAGGTGAGCACCTCGGGGCAGATATGCTCCGGAGCGGTGCGAAGCTGACCGGACACGTAGCGATTGGCCAGCACCTCGATAAATCTGCCGCCGCTCGCTTTATCGGCCATCACATAGTCGTGGCGAATGCCAGAACGGACAAACACCTTTTTAACGCCACGGACCGCCGAGGCTCGACGCAACAGCTCAATATATTCTTCGTGATCCTTGATCAAATTAGAGCAAGGCTGTGGAGTGAGACAACGACGGTCGGCACAGACGCCCTTCTTCCCTTCAGCCACCGCCTTGCAGGGTCCGGTGCGGAAATTAGCGGTAGGACCACCGATATCGTGGATATAGCCTTTGAAATCCGGCAAGCTTGCCAGCAATTCCACCTCGTCCACCACCGAATCGATACTGCGGGAGGTGACGGCTCTGCCCTGGTGATAAGCGATGGCGCAAAAGGCACATCCACCAAAGCAACCGCGGTTATGGGTAATCGAAAATTCAACCTCAGTTAAAGCCGGGATGCCTTCTTTGCCATAGATCGGGTGAGGCTTGCGGGTATACGGGATGGCTGCAAGTTCGTCCAATTCCTTAGTATTGAGAGGTGCAGACGGCGGATTTTGCACCACCAGGCCCTCGTCGTACATTTCACAAAGGATCTTACCGGAGATGGGATCGCAATTCTGATACTGAACCTTAAAGGCTGCGGCATACCGTTCCTTTTCGGCAATCAAGGCACGGTAACCGGGCAGACTGATAAAAGCGCCCTTGGGCTTGTAATCACGTTCGGTAACCACCACCGTTCCAGGCACGTCGCGGATCTTACGAATAGGTACGCCACGGTCCAATAATTCAGCGATCCGCAGGATCGACCGCTCCCCCATTCCATAGCTCAAAAGGTCGGCACCGCTATCGATCAGAATGCTTTTTCGAATCTTGTTGTCCCAATAATCATAGTGTGCCAGCCGCCGCAACGAAGCCTCGATTCCGCCGATGACAATAGGAATATCACCATAAGCCTCACGAATACGGTTGCAATATACAATCACTGCCCGATCCGGGCGCTTACCGGGCTTTCCGCCGGGAGAATAATAGTCCTGCTCACGACGGCGCTTGGCCACAGTATAGTTGGCGACCATGGAATCAATATTACCGGCATTGACCAAAAAAGCCAATCGGGGTGCACCCAGCCGTTGAAAATCGACAGCGGAACGATAGTCCGGCTGTGGAATGACGGCAACAGAAAAACCCGCCCGCTCCAATACACGGCCGATAATAGCCGTACCAAAAGAGGGGTGGTCAATATAAGCATCGCCGCTGACGATGATAAAATCGGGCTGCCCGATCCCCAAAGAATCTAATTCTTTACGGGTGACCGGCAGCGGATGTTTTGCAAGTTCCATATTCATTACCTCTGATAATATTTTATTTTAAGAGGGTAGAAAAGTCAAGGAAGTTATGATAGAATAACAGTATGAAAGTAAGAGTACCGAATTATTACAAAAATTTCAAATGTATTGCAGATCGTTGCAAGCATAGCTGCTGTATCGGCTGGGAGATCGATATCGACGAGGATACCTATGCCCTTTACCGCTCGATCGGCGGTGAAATGGGGCATCGCCTGAAGGAAAGCATCTCCCCTGTTGAACCCCCACATTTCATTCTTGATAAGCAGGAGCGTTGTCCTTTTTTAAACAACCGTGGACTTTGCGATATCATTACAGAATTAGGGGAAGATCATTTATGCGATATCTGTGCCGATCATCCCAGATTTCGCAACTCATTTTCCAACCATACCGAAATGGGGCTCGGGCTGTGCTGTGAAGCGGCTGCAGAATTGATCTTAGATCAAAAAGAACCGGTCACCTTTAATCTTATTGACCCTAAAAAACTCACTGCAGAGGAGCAGTTGTTTTTTGAGATACGAGATAAGCTCTATTCTCTTTTGCAGGATCGTACTCTTACCATTGAGGAGCGGTTGACCCATTTCACGCCTCATCCTCTGCCCCAATTGAATTGGAAACGCATCTACCGTGACCTGGAGCGATTAGACCCTCAATGGGATAAAATGATCGAAACTATTAATCCAAACAACGTCCTTCCCGAAGAATGGGCGGTACCGTTAGAGCAGTTGGCGATCTATTTCGTCTACCGTCACCTGGCCGCCGCTTTGGAGGACGGGAGATTTTCCGAGCGGCTCGTATTCTGCGCGTTAAGCGTGCGTGTTATAGGCTCCGTTGCCGAAACCAAAGAGGAGCTCCCGGAGATCGCCCGGATGTACTCAGCGGAAATTGAATACTCCGATAAAAACATCGACCTTCTGTTAAACCGGCTCGGCTGAGCCGGTTTTTGTTTTCACCACATGGACAAATAGTTATATAAGACCTTCTCTGCGCATAAATTTGAATAAACGAACATCAGTGAAGGAGTAGTCCATGAAAACGACAGAAAAACGAATGGGACTGACCGAAGAGCAGGTACGGGCATCCCGTAAAAAATACGGCTCCAACACCCTTTCGAAAAAGAAGCGAAAAAGCTTCTTTCTGCAATTTTTAAGCAGTTTCGGGGATCCGATCATCAAGATCCTTTTGGTAGCGTTGGCTATCAATATTCTTTTTTTATTTCAGAATGCCGATTGGTTTGAGGCGGTGGGGATCGCTGTGGCCATCTTTTTGGCCACCTTCATCTCTACCCTTTCGGAATACGGCAGTGAATCGGCGTTTTTAGAGCTTCAGCGAAGTGCGGCGAATATCACCTGCAGAGTGCAGAGAGCCAAGGGGATCGTCGCCCTGCCGGTGGGAGAGCTGGTGGTGGGTGATCTCGTACTTTTACAGGCCGGTGAGCGCATCCCTGCCGACGGTGTTTTAATATCCGGTAAACTAAGCGTCGATCAATCTGCGCTCAACGGAGAAAGCGCAGATGCTGAAAAGATACCGCAAGCCAAACGATCGCCAAGCTGGGATCTTGCTTACAAGAACCAACTGTTTCAAGGAAGTGTCATCACCGGCGGCGATGGGATGATGGAGGTCTGCCGTGTGGGCGACAGTACCTTTTACGGCAGTATGGCACGGGATCTGCAGGAAGAGACCCCGGACAGTCCTTTGAAGCAACGGCTGGGCGGACTTGCGAAAGCCATTAGCCTCTTGGGCTACGTGGCCGCTGCCCTCATTGCTATTGCTGATCTGTTTAATAGCTTTGTGATCGATAACGGCTTTGATCTTTCCTTAGCGGCGGCAGATTTCACCCATCCGATGATCTGGTTTCCGCGTATTCTTCACGCATTAACGCTGGCCACAGCCGTAGTGGTGATGGCAGTTCCGGAGGGATTGCCCATGATGATCACGGTGGTGCTCTCCTCCAATATGCTTCGGATGTTGAAGGATCAGGTCATGGTGCGAAAGCTTGTGGGAATCGAGACCTCCGGCAGTCTGAACATCCTTTTCACCGATAAAACAGGTACCCTGACCAAGGGAAAATTGCAGGTGGTGCAAATTCTGGAGGGGAACCAAAAATCCGCAGACCGCATCAAAAAATGCAGTCCGGCCGTTCAGGAGTTGCTGAGCCTTTCGGCGCTTTATAACACCGGATGTGTGCTTTCAAAGGGGCAGCCCTTAGGCGGGAACGCTACCGATCGTGCGCTATTGGAAGGAGCGTTGCCAATCGATCCAAAAAAATTCCGTTACACCGTCAAGGAACGAGTCCCTTTTGACAGCGCCTATAAATTTTCTGCTGCGCGGATCACCGGAGATCGGGAGTACAATTTAGTCAAGGGGGCGCCGGAAAAGCTACTGCCCCATTGCCGATACTATCTTGACGAAAAGGGGGAGCGGCATCCCTTTTCACCCGGTTGGATGGAAGAGCAACGCAGGCTACTTTCTGCCAAAGCCATCCGGATGCTGGTGATCGCCACCTCCCCTACTGCCGTTACGACAGGCGATCCGATGAAGGAACTGACATTGGTGGCGATGGTGGGGATTCGGGACGATCTGCGCCGAGAGGTACCGGCGGCGATTGCAGAGGTGCAACGAGCCGGGGTTCAGGTGGTGATGATGACCGGTGACAGCAAGGATACCGCCACCGCCATCGCACGGGATGCAGGGCTGATAAAAGACCACCGGCCGGGACAGATCCTCACCAGCACCGAATTGGCCGCATTGACCGATCAAGAGGTCACAGAACTGCTCCCGGATCTGCGGGTAGTTGCCCGGGCTCTACCCACTGATAAAAGCAGACTGGTCCGGCTGGCGCAGTCCAGCGGGATGGTGGCCGGGATGACGGGAGACGGCATCAACGACGCTCCTGCGCTCAAGCGAGCGGATGTGGGCTTCTCAATGGGGAGCGGTACCGAGGTGGCCAAGGAGGCCGGGGATATCGTGATCCTGGACAATAATTTTGCTTCTATTGCCAAGGCCATTTGTTACGGTCGCACCATCTTCAAAAGCATTCGGAAGTTCATTGTTTACCAGTTCACCATGAATCTTTCAGCGGTGGGTGTTTCTTTGGTCGGCCCCTTTATCGGGATCGATACCCCCGTAACGGTCATTCAGATGCTTTGGATCAACATCATAATGGATACCCTTGCAGGTCTTGCTTTTGCCGGGGAGCCGGCATTAAAAGAATATATGAAAGACCGACCCAAACGGCGGAATGAGCCCATCATTGACCGCAAAATGGCACAGCAGATCTTTTGGATGGGTCTTTATACTATGGGATTGTGTGTTACATTTTTATGGTCTCCTTACTTTCGGCAGATGTTTCACTTTAATCAAAACCCGATCCACTTTTTGACCGCTTTTTATGCGCTGTTTATCTATTCGGGGGTGTTCAACAGCTTTAACGCCCGCACAGAGCGGATCAATCCTCTTGCAAATATTACAAAGAACCCCACCTTTATTCTGATCATGCTGGTGGTCAGCCTGGTTCAGTTGATCATGATCTATTTCGGCGGACGGGTGTTCCGTACCGCAGGACTTACAACGGAGCAGCTACAGATGATCCTGTTAATGGCTTTTTCGGTGATCCCGGCCGATC
>CAYLIT010000133.1:0-5282 GCA_964383835.1 uncultured Eubacteriales bacterium | reverse complement strand
CCGTAACACCCAACGACGCCGATCAGCGTCTGGATAAGTTTGTACTGAAGGTGGCGGGCAATTTAAGCCCGTCCCTCATGTACAAATATCTTCGTAAAAAAGCCATCAAGGTCAACGGTAAGCGGGCCGAGGGCAACACCCGCCTGAAGGTGGGGGATTTGGTGGAGCTTTATATCAACGATGAGTTCTTCACCCAAAAGAGCGCCGATTTCCGTACCATCGGCTACCGCCCGCAGTTATCCATCGTCTATGAGGATGAAAACCTGATGCTGGTGGATAAAAAGCCCGGCGTGCCGGTTCATGCGGATACCCATGGCAGTCGGGATACCCTCATCAATCACGTACTGCTCTACCTGTACGAAAAAGGGGAGTACGACCCCGAAACCGAGCACTCCTTTACTCCGGCTCTGTGTAACCGGCTGGATCAGAACACCGGCGGTATCGTCATCGTGGCAAAGAACGCCGCCGCAGGCCGCGCCCTTTACGAGATCGTAAAATACCGGCAGGTAGAAAAACGGTACCTGACCCTGGCCATCGGCCGGTTCGCGCAAAAGCAGGCCACCCTCAAGGCCTACCTGAAAAAGGATTTCAAAGAGAATTTGGTACAGGTGGTGCCACAGCCCCGTGAGGGCTTTAAGGAGATCATCACCCGCTATCGGGTGCTTCAAGAGGGGAACGGTCTTTCTCTTCTGGAGGTGGAGCTGGTGACCGGCCGGACTCATCAGATCCGCGCCCACCTGGCCTATGAAGGTCACCCCGTGGCAGGAGATCTGAAATACGGCACCGCCGCCCTGAACCGAGGGCTGCCCTTCAAGCATCAGGCGCTTTACGCCTATTCCTTGGAGTTCAAGCTCCCCGAGGAGCATTTTCTCTCCTACCTGAACGGCAAGATCTTTAAAGTGAAAAAGGTCTATTTCGAAGATTTCTTGCAATAAATGAGCCCCCGAAACATTCGTTTCGGGGGCTTAGTGTTAGCCTAAGATATAAACGTTGACGGTTCTGCGCCCAAATTGATAGGCTTCCTTGCTGGTGTGTACGCAAAGATCAATTTTGTTACCCTTGATGGCGCCGCCGGTATCAGCCGCAACGGCGGTACCGTAGATATATTTTCCGTCTGCGGTCTCCACATAGACCTTGGTGCCCAAAGGAATGACGTTGGGATCCACCGCAACCACGCCTACTTTGGCGGGCAGGCCCGAAGCGGTATAGCCGCCTTCGGAATAAGCGGTAGCCTCCATGGCGATCACCTTTTTATAGGTGGTGGGGGTGGAGGAGGTCTTCTTGAAGGAAGATTTGATCTTGATGCCCACCCGCACGATCTTTTCGACCGGCTCTGTGGTAACTTCTTCGCCGATCAGCTCGCGGTCGCTTTCCTTGCCGTTGACGTAGGTCACGTTGTAGGTCAGCTTCTTTTCGCCCTTCACGCCTTCTTGCTGAATCTCGGTCTGACCTACGTAAAGGTCGTTGGTCTCGATCTTCTTGGTCTCGTAGTCGATGGCTTCGGTCTCTACCACCGTGCCGGTGGTGACCCGATCCAGAGTGATGTGCATCTCACGGGTGATGGGGGCGGTCATCTCATGACTGAGGATGTCAGCCGCGCCGCAGGTGAGGTTTGCCTTTGCCAGTGCGTCGGCAACGGTGCCGCTGGCCAGCAATACGGTAACGGCTTCGCCGTCTGCCTCAATGGTAATGGGGAAGGCTCTTGCGATAGAGAGGGTGACCTGCTCACCGTCCTCGGTAACGGTCATCTCATCCCCGTCTCCCAGGGTGATCTCTGCCTTTTTCAGCAGATTTTCCTCATCGGTCAGAATGGCGTGAAAACGGTCGATCTCGGTGCCGTCCTCCAGAACGGTCACCTCGTGGATGCTGACGGTGATCACCGACATCAGCATCGAAAGGACCAACACCCCGCACAGGGCGGTGGTGGGGATGCGATGCTTTGCGGCAAAGCTCAGCGCCATGCTGCCAAAGCGCTTTGGCAGCTCCCATGCCTTTTTGGCAGTCGGCTGAACCTTTTGCCAAAGGCTGAAGAGCTTTTCTTTCAGTTGTAACATAAAAACATTCTCCTTAGAGTGGCAGGTAAGGTGCACGGTAACGTGTCTGTATTTGGTTGAATTTACCTGTCCTTATTTTGGGATCCGTCTTTCTAATTTATGCAATTTTACCGTTCAAAAATTACATTTTGAACTATAAAAATTACAAAACCGTTACACAGTATAGCGTAAAAAAGTCGAAATGTCAAGTTTTTCACTAAAAAAGTTACAGCGCTGTAACTTTTTTGGATAAAAAGGGGCGTGCCCCATCGAGGCACGCCGTATTTCTTTATGTTAAAACGTCATAGGAAGGACATAACGTACTACCGCCACAAACTGTAAAATCGAACCGATCAGCACCAACAGATGCCAAAGAAAATGGCTGTAGGTTACACGGAAGTGATAGAACAGCAGACCCGCAGAATAGAATATACCGCCCCCCAGCAGATAGAAAAAACCGGCCGGGTCGATGCGGTGGATCAGGGGGAAGAGGGCAATGATGATCGCCCATCCCATCACCAGATAGATCAGGCTGGAGATCTTTTTAAAGCGATCCAGCGAGATGGAGCCCAGCACAATGCCGATGGCGGCGATTCCCCATTGAATGCCAAAGATGGTCCACCCCAGACTCCCTTGCAGGGTGATCAGTGCTACCGGGGTGTAGGTTCCCGCGATCAGCAGAAAGATGGTGGCGTGGTCCAATACACGGAATACCTTTTTGGCGCCCCGATGAGTCAGGGCGTGGGAGAGGGTAGAGATGGTATACAAAATAATGAGGGAAGAGCCGTAGATGGCCGAGGCCACCACCGCCCACCCGTCTCCGTTGCGGGCAGAAAGGAGGATCATATAGACCAGCGCAAAAAGACCGAAAAGTGCGCCGATGCCGTGGGTAATGGCCGAAAGCAGCTCCTCCTTGGGGGAGTAGTAGACGGGTGTGACCCGTTCTGGATGCTTGCTCATACTGTCACCCGCGCTTCTGCCGCCAGGGCAAAGAAGGTTTCGTGGGTCATGGGCTCCTCCGGCAACACTTCAGGGGAGGTACCGGAGCGGTCGTTCAGCGCCTGCCGTACCTCTGCACGGGTGGCGGGGGCCTCCCAGCCACCGGCAGTCCAGCCCAGCCGCTCCACCGCAAGGGCGGCGGCACCGGCATAGGGGTGGGTGGGCTTCATCCCCTTGCAGGGGGCCTTTCTTTTGGCGATGAGCTCGACGCGCTTTTGGATCCCCTCCCGTCCGTAGACCATCATGGCCAGCTCGCCCTTGGTGAGAACGGCGTCCTTTCGCAGGGTATTGTCCCGGTAGGCTACGCACCAGCCCTGCTCCAGCAGAGCGGTTGCGTTTTCATCGGCGGTATCGGCAAAGGGAGAGGCGTTTAGCAGCTCATCCACCGTCACCACCCGGTAGCCGTACCGTTCCAAGATCTCCAACTGCTTGGCAAGGCCGTCTGCCACCGGGGAGCGGCGGGCCATATTGTAGCCGTCCTTCTGGAAGATGATCTGCCCGCAAAGGGCATCGGGGTCCTCGGCCAAAAGTCGCTCCAAGGGTTTCCAGGTGGCTTCTACCTCGGCCTCGTAGGTGGCAAGGGGCAACCAGCCTGCCCCGTCAAAAGAGGCGGCCAGGTACTGGTAATCCATTAAGGCGTAGGCATCGTAGGCGTCGTAGCCGCCGGCAATGCGATCCACGTAGTGGGGCGGACGGGAAAGGCGAATGGAGTAATTCCATTTTTCTTGCATGGTCCGATCCATCTCCTTCAGGTCCTCCACCACCTCCGTGAGGCTGTTCATATGATGGCGAGAAGCATACACGATATTTTTACGCCCCCAAAGGATATGCTTCCAGGTGTGGCTGGTGATCTGATGACCGCCCTCCAGCAGGCGCTCCACCAGCTCGGGGCAATGGGCTACGCCGCCCTCAAGATCCTTGTCAAAGTCGGGATAGTGGTCATAGGCAATGCCGCCCCAGGCGGCGGTCCCCTCCTTGCCGGGGGTGTCGGGATAATTGCCGGAGGTATCTCCCACCACGTCAAAGGTGCCTTTGGCGCCATATTGCTCCAAGGTCTCGGCCAATACCAGGGTCAGCGGCTTACCGTTAAAGTGATCCGGATTAGCCGGCAGACGGCAGGGGCCGTCATCAAAGGTCATGGCGCAGATCCGCTCGGTGGTGGCCACCCGCTCGATCCTGCGGACCGGAGAAAGGTAGACGGGGGTATGCGCTTTGATCTGTTCGCTGTAGCGGTGCTTCAGTTTTTTAGCCACACCGATACATTTGGTTACAAACGACATATTATCGCTCCTTTATATCAATAAGGATGGATTTTACTAAATAAAGTGATCCGATGCAAAGATTTTTAAGTCCGCCCATCCGCTTGCGGCGGGTCAGCTGAGAAAGTCCGATCATCCGTCGGGGGGTATTTCTCACAAGGACGCCACGGCAAGCTCCATTTAAAATCGCCTTTTTAAGGGCGGTAAGACTGCATTCTTCGCATTCGACGGCGGTATAGGCGTTCCCCACCTCGGCGGTGGAATGGGCGTCACTGCCGCCAACGGCGGGCAGACCGCGCTCGGCAGCCAATGCGGCGGCTTTGGCGTTGGCACCCTTGTGCTTGTAATCGGCTCGGGCATTGGCGGTCTCGATGGCATCGATACCGCAGGGCAGGGGAACATCCCCTTTTTGGTAGGGGTGTGCCCAAACGGCAACGCCCCCCAGGCGGTGGATCTCTTGGATGACCGCATCCGCGGCGTTGCCTACCTCGCAAGGCGCCTGCTCCAGGAATAACCCGGTGATATGCCCCTTGTCGGTGCTGAATTCACAGCCGGGGATCAGCAGAAGTCCATCGTTTTGGGGCAGAGGTTCATAATAATTGTGGTCGGTCACCGCCACCGCGTCCAGCCCCTTTGCCTTTGCGGCGGCGATGAGCTGTTCTAAGGAATGGCGCCCGTCAAGGGAGGCAAGGGTGTGGAGGTGCAGATCGGCTTTTACGGTCATTCCTTACCACCTCGCTTTAACAGACCGGCATAATAAGCAAATGCCGGTGCGGCATCCCGCCAGACGAAGACGCCGTCCCGTACGGCAGGATTGATAAAATCGCCCAGAGCCTTAAAAAATTGCCCCGGTCTGCCGCCTTTCAGATATCCCAGCCCCGCCAAAAGATCCGAGGGGAAGAACTGCATTTTTTTACCCACGACAAAACGGTTTTCGGGGATGGTGACCGCCTGCTCCGGGTTGCCGTTGTTCCAGGCGGCGGCAACCCAG
>CAYLIT010000132.1:0-5325 GCA_964383835.1 uncultured Eubacteriales bacterium | reverse complement strand
ATTCAGAACGTCACCAGCAAAAAGCTGGGCCGTAAGGATATCATCAAGATCGATGGCGATATCACCATCGATATGGATATTTTGGGTTACGTTGATCCTGACGTAACGGTGGATATTATTAAGGACAGTGTGTTGGTAGAAAAACGCTCCATCGATCTGCCTGCAGAGCTCAGAAATGTTATTTTCTGCAAAAATCCCCGTTGTATCACCACTACCGAGCAGGAACTGCCCCACATCTTCCGTCTGACCGATAAGGAAAAGCGGATCTACCGTTGCCGCTACTGCGAAACCAAAGCAAAATAAAAAATGCGGAGTGCATCAGCACTCCGCAACTTTTTATCGTATTTATGCCCTTTCGCCGCCGGCGAAGCCTTCGTATTCCTTGAGGAAGTCTTCGGCGGTCTTGACCATCAGCATACCGACCTTATCGCCGTCAAAGCCCAGGTTGATGTTGAAATTACCAAAGTAGGTATCGATGATCTGCACCTTGATGAACAGTTGATTTTCGCTCACCCAGGCGGCAGAAGCGGCGCATTGATAGAGGCGGTCGCCCTCCTTGGTACCCATCAGATCGGCATAGCCCTCCTGGGGGAACACCGAGAATGCGTTTTGGCAAAGTCCGAAAGGGATCTCCTTATCGCCCTGGGCGTTGGTGTAGCGGAAGAAGCCGCCGTTCTCTCTGAATTCCAACGAGAACTTGGTAATTCCCATGGGGTTCTCCAGCATTTTATAGGTGACGCCGTTGATCTCTTTTTCCAGCTCTGCGTGCTTTTCACCCTTTGCGGCGTAAAGCTTCAAGCCGTCTGCATATTCAGCCAATGCTCTGAGGGCTGCCTCATCGCGGGGGAGGGGCTCCCCGGCAGGACGGCTGATCAGGTTGAAGAAGTTGTCAAAGATGATCTTTTTGGCGGCGGCGTTGCCCTGGTTGTCTGCATTGTAGACCATGACGATATCCTTATCCGGAATGCAAAGAGCAAACTGACACCCCATACCGTTGAAGAAGAAGGAGTTATCGAAGGAGCGCCAGATCTGATAGCCGTAGCCCTGATCGTCAAATTCGTTCAGACCGGTATTGCAGCAGTTGATCTGCTTGGCACAGGCGGCGGTGACGTACTCCTCGTTCAGGATCTGCTCGCCGTTGTAGTTGCCCTTATCCATGCAGAACTTGGCTACCCTTAATAGATCCATGGGGCGGCAGATAAGGGCAGAATCGCTCCAGGAATGACCGCCGGGGCACGAGAGGCAATCCATCTCGCCTACGCCGATCTTATCGAAGAGTTTTTCGCGCAGGTAGTCCATGAGCTTCAAACCGGTAACTCTTTCCACCAAGGCACCCAAAACAAAGGAACCCTCGCTGTCGTAGGTGAACACCGTGCCGGAGGGGCGGGAGTTCTTGCTGGGGTTTTCAAAATAGTGCTGCACCCGATCCTCGGGCTTATCCACGAACCAGCTCCGCTTGGGCAGAGAGGTGGCCATCATCAGGGTGTGACGGATGGTCTGATTGCGGAAGTTTTCATCCGGCTGACATTCGTATTCCTTGGGGAAATATTGGATCAGCTTATCGTCCAGACTGATCTTCCCGTCCTGCTCCAAAAAGCCGATAGCCAGAGCCACAAAGCTCTTGGTCACCGAATACATCCGGTGCATGAAATCCTTGTGGAAGGGCTTCCAATAATGCTCAAAAACGATCTTACCGTGGCGCATGACGATCAGGTCGTGGGTGGCAAGACCGGAGGTCTCTAACACGTCGATATACTGCTGAATGGCAGAGGAAGAAATACCCGCCTCTTCGGGGGTGCAACGCTCGAAATTCATCGTTGTATGCTCCTTATTTTGAATTTTAGATAAGAATATCATAAAGGATGAGTTTTGTCAAACAGTCCAGGAATTTCGTTCTTTTGAATGAAAGCAATAATAAAAGACAACAAAATGTGCACAAAAAGCAACATGAGGGCATTTCCCCTCTTATTATAAAAATGGTAAAATAAAATGTAAAGTTTTATGCTCAGGCGAGAATTTTACGGAAAAGAGGGAAAAAGATGAAAAAAAGAATCGTTGCTCATGTCACGGTCCTCATGATGGTATTCTCGATGCTGGGCGGTATGTTCCTTTCTGCAGGCGCATCCGTCGGCTCGGTGACCTACGTGCGGGATATGACGGCAGGTTCCCCCGCGGGAACGTATTATGTGGAGACCGAAGAGGATCTTTCTTGGCTGGCTTCTCTTGTGAACGGCGGTATGACCATGAAGGGCTATACCTTTTTGCAGACCGTCGATATCACCCTTACTGCCGAAAATTTCACCCCCATCGGTTTGTACGCCGACGGGAAGTATTTCCGCGGCACCTACGACGGTCAGCGTCATACCATCTCCAATTTGCAGATCTATGACGATACCCTGAACGGCGCCGGTCTTTTCGGCTATGCTTATTATGCTACGCTGAAAAATATCGGTATTGAAAGCGGCAGTGTGACCTCTGCCAACCGCGCAGGCGGTGTGGCCGGCTATGCCGATGGCTGTACCGTGATCAACTGCTATAACAAGGCGGATATCGCCATCCTTTCGGGTGCCGACGGTGTGGGCGGTATTGCAGGTGTTGCGCGCAGTCGTGCCTATATTTACGGTTGCTATAATGCCGGAACCGTCACCTGTGTCACGAACGGCGCAGGCGGCATTGTGGGCTGGGCAGGTCAAAACGATAATTCCATGCTGATCGGCTGTTACAGCGCCGGTACGCTTGCCCATACCGCCACCCTTTCCGGCTCCCGTCCCCTGGACGTGATCGCCAGAACCTCCCGTGTGAACGGTGATTTTTCCAGTTGCTACTATCTTGCCGGTGTTTGCGGTGATGAGACCGATAACTACAATACGCGTAATGCGCAAAAATTGACGGCAGAAGATAACCTGCTGATGGCGTACGTGATGAACCATGCCACCGGCGCCAATACCAACGCCTTTACCGTGGACGGGAGCGGTGCTTTAGTCTTTTCGACCGTCGAGACTGAGGGCGTTGCCGATCTTCGCATCAAGGCCATGCGGGGCGGTGTTCTTTTGGAGGATACCGGTATCACCCGCGTTGCCGCGGGCGGCTATACCGTTCCCACCACCTACGCCTCTTACGAGGTGCTGGGTGCCACCGCAGGCGAGACTTCCTATAAAGTAGGCGATTTCATTCCCGCCGAAACTGCCGACGTGCTGACGGTCACTTTGAACCTCGCCGGAAGCTTCCCCGCTGTTTCCGATTATGCTGAAAATACAGATTCCACCGCCTTTACCGTTTCCACCGCCGCCGAGCTTGCTCTGCTTGCCGAGCTGGTGGACGGGGGAAATACCTTCGCAGATAAAACCGTCTACGTGACGGCAGACCTTGATTTTGCCGACTATCCCACCTGGAACGGCATCGGCTACGCTTCCGGCTCCCCCGGCGGCGTGGTGAACGAAGATGCCCTGCCCTTCTCCGGCACCTTCGACGGTCAGTTCCATCATTTCAAGAATATTAATTTCAAGGGCGACGCCCGCTATACTGCTATTTTCTCTCATACCGAGGGTGCGACCCTGAAGAATATCATTTTTGACGAGGGCACCGTCCACGTAAGCAGTCGCCTATCCGGCGTGTTGATCGGCCTGATGAGCAATACCACCGTCATGAATATGGAAAACCATGTGTCGGTCTATGCGGACCAGGTGAGCGCTGATGCCGATAACCTGGGCTTTGTGGCTATGTCTACCAATAATTCCGTTATCAAAAACGTGGTCAGCTACGGTGAGATCGGCCTGCAGGATAAAACGGCCATCACCCAGCAAAACGGCGGCCTGATCGGCTGGGGCTATCGGATGTCGAGCGTGGATAACTGTATTGTTGTAGGCGCCGTTGCCGGCACTACCAACCATCCCATCGCCCGTGGCACTACCATCACCAACAGCTATTATCTGCCTCACGGTGAGGCGGAGGGCACCATGACCTACGAGGCTCTTTTGAGCGGTGAGGCGGCATGGGAGCTGAACCAAACCGCAGGCGCCAACCTTTGGGGCAACGGGGAAGAGGGCCCCACCCTGGATCCCGATCATCCCGTCTTTCCGGTGCACTATACCATTGCCGATACCGACGCTCTGCTTTCCGGCACCGTAACGGAGTATCACGCGGCTGGCGAGCAGGTGACCCTGCCCACTCAGGCAGGCTTCACCCTGCTGAACGGCGCCCAAAAGTTCTGGCCGTTGGCAGAGACCTATACCATGCCCTGCTTTGAGCAGACCATCTCGTTGTGGTACAGCCACGCGGCGTATAATATCACCTATGTTACAAATGGCGGCACCTTTACTACCGACCCGACAGCGACCGCTATCGGCGGCATTGCTCAGGAGCTTCCCGATGAGGAGAGCCTGGAGCGAAGCGGTTACTTCTTTACCGGCTGGTACGATAATGAGCAGCTGAGCGGCGAACCCATCACCGCTACCCCCGTCGACTTGTATCACGACGTCACCTATTATGCCGGTTGGGCCGAGGCCACCAAGATCTCCACCGCCGCTGAGCTTGCCGCCGTGGAGCTTGACGGTAACTATATCCTGACCGCCGATATCGATCTGAGCAATACGGATTTCGCTCCCATCGGCAGCTACGATGCTCCCTTTACCGGTTATTTCGACGGCGACGGTCATACCGTCAGCGGTCTGGAGCTTCAGTCCACCGAGGATTATCAAGGCCTGTTTGGTGTGAACGACGGTACGATCCGTAATCTGATCTTGGCAGACGACTGCCTTATCACGGGCAATTCTTATGTCGGCGGTATCGCAGGCGAAAACCTCGGCACCATCGAAAATTGTATCTCTCGCGCCACCGTAAACAGTGTTACTACTACCCAAGCGGCCGAATTCACTCTTCTGGTGCAAAATATGAGAGTTGCAAAACCGGTTCCTCAGGTCCGGCTGGATGCAATGCAAAAACGAATGGATGATTACGATCCGGATCTGATGCTCCTGCAGGAGGCAAACCAGTATTGGATCAGTTTTTTGCAGACTAATTATGTCGATACCGGTGAGTATGAAATGATCTATCAATACCGCGCCGCATCCTCTTCGGAATCCGTTCCGGTGCTGTATAAGCCCGAAAAATTCAATCTGATCGATTCCGGGAATTTCTGGCTGTCTGCCACCCCTGAAACGGAGTCCAAGCCGGAAGGCGCTACCCATTATCGTATCTGTTCCTGGGCGATGCTGGAGGAAAAGGCTTCCGGCCGTTATCTGGCGGTATTCAGCGTTCATTTTGACAACAGCACGGACGATGTCCGCACCGTCAATTCTAAGGCGCTGAAGGATCGGATGGATGTGA
>CAYLIT010000131.1:0-5340 GCA_964383835.1 uncultured Eubacteriales bacterium | reverse complement strand
GGGGTGCGTACCGCAATTTTTAATTGCGCCTGCGGGTTGGGTTCTTATTTGTGGCTTTCGCAGGTGGCGGGGAGGGTATCGTTGGTGTAATAACCCATCTGCATTTTAGTACAGTTTTTGCCGTATAGCAGGCCGGTTTCTTTACAAAAGACTGCTTTACGGGTTGCGATGATACCGGGAAAATCAGCGTCGTGATGGGTCAGCTTGGAAAGGGTCTTGTTGAAAAAGGCAGGGGCTTGGTTTTCGGTTGTTTCGGCGCTGTGCCAGACGGCACAGCTATATTCGGGGGTCAGACCTACGAACCAATGCCCCTCGGCGCCGGAGGCGGCGGTTCCTGCAACGGCGGTTTTTTCCAAAGCAGCTTTTTCGGCGATGCCGCCTTCGGCGGTGGCACCGGTCATCATTTGGGCGACGATATAGGCCGTAGAGTTTTGGATCTGCTCTTCTGCAGCCCCTCTTTCGTAAAGATACGTTCCATCTTTGTGGGTGATCTGGCTTACGGTAGAGGGGGCGGCATAACGACCAACGTTACCGAAGAGGGTGTAGTAACCGGCCATCTCCACCGGGGAAATGCTGGTGCCGTCGTCCCCTGCGGTCAAGGCTTTGAGTAAGGTGTCCTGATCCTTACCGGAGGGCTCAAAAGAGATACCGAGCTTTTCCAAAAAGGCGATGGAGGTATCGGTTTCGGTCTCTTTCAGGCAACGTACTGCTACGGTGGGCAGACCCTGGCTTACGCCGTTTGCCAAAGAAGTCTTTTTATAGGTATAGCTCCCATTGGGGTTGGCAGGCCAGTTCTGATCGTCTACCTTCAAAAGCGGAGCGTCCAGGTAAACGGTGGAATAATTTGCCTTGCCGTTTTCGATGGCGGGGGCGTAAACACTCAGGGGGGTCAGCGTGCCGTAGGGCCTGGTTCCGGCGGTGGCATTGTTTTTATCAGTCTTGCTAGCGCTGAAGAGAGCCAGCACCTGGCCGCTCATATCGGTGACGGCGCAGCCCAATTCGGCGGGGGCGTTTTCATCGGACTGATAGGCTTCTTCCAGGGCGGCGTAGACGGTGGGGTCAAAGGCAGTCTGTACGATATAGCCCTTGCGGTTTAACTGTTTTTTGGCTTTTTGGAGAGAGATCCCCTCGATCTCAGCGATGATCTCTGCCGCATCCTCTTCCGCAAGCTTCCGATAGGCGGCTTGGTCGGCGGGGAGGGGGGTTCCGTTACAGTCGGTGAAGGTGAGCTTGCCGCTGTCGGCACAGCCGCCGGTCAGAAAAAGCTGTAGCGTTAGCGCCAGGGTCAGCAAAAGGGCAAGAATATTTCTACGTTTCATAGGTTGCCTCCGTGTCTTTACATTATATGTACTATTATATAAAGAAGGGAATGCTTTGTCAAATAGAATCCCCCTGCATTCGCAGGGGGATCAGATCGCATTATTTTTTGATGGTGTACCGTTTCCAATGGTTTGTAAAGTAGAAGATGAGCACTGTTGCACAACGGATCGCATTATAAATTGCCCCGCTCCAGCGATAAGCAATGACACCCATCCCCATCACGCGTACGACTAAAAATCCAAGCCCTACCTGGAAGACCCACAGGCTGATGAGGGAGGCGACCAGCGGTGCGGTGGTATCGCCGGCTCCGCGCAGGGCGCCGGATACTGTCTGATGGCAGTTGATGAAGGGTAGGGTGAATGCCGCAATACACAGCAATATTTGAACGGTGCCGTAAAGGGAGGTGTCGTTGGAAAACAGCATCGCCAACGGTCTGCCTGCGAAGATCATCACCAGCATCTCTGCCGCCGCAAACCCAAGCGACCACCAAAGGGTCAAGCTCAGGTAACGGCGGGCCCGTTTTTCGTCGCCGGCACCCAGGGATTGCCCAAAAAGGGTGGTGGCGGCGGTCCCGCAGGCGCCGCCTGAGCACCAGGCGAAGTTACTCAGGTTGTTGACGATCTGGTTGGCGGCAATATCGGCTACCGGCAGAACTGAGATGATCTTGGAGGTCAGGGTGGCACCGCTTTGCAGGATCAATTGCTCTGCGGCGCTGGTCAGACCGATAGGCAGCATCCGTACCGTCAGCCCACGATCCGGCAACAGCTTGGTGCCCTTTTGGTAGCGGAGGTCGGTGCGCTTATAGAGGAAAGCGGCCAACGCAATGGATAGTGATACACCCTTAGAGAGGGTGGTGGCCCATGCCGCACCGGCGACCCCCATAGCGGGGAGACCCCAATGGCCGAAGATCAGAAGATAGTTCAGAAAGACGTTTGCAACGCCGCCGATCAGGTTATAGACCATCGCAAGCTTGGTGATGCCGATGCCCCGATAGCAGGCGGTGATATAGGCGGTGACGATCTGGAAGAGAAAGCCGTATCCGTTGATGCGGTAGTAGGTGACGGCATATTCCAAAATCTCGCCTTCGCCGCAAACAAAGGTCATGATCGGGCGAGCGCCCAGAACGGAGAGCAGGGTAAAGGCGATGCCGATGCCGATACTGATGATACCCGATTGCCAGGCTACGTTCCGCATCTTATCGTATTGCTTGGCGCCGTAGTGCCAGGCAACGGCGGCGGTGGTGCCGATGAAAAAGGTGGTGGAAATGCCGCTGAGCAGGTTGATGGGGGAACCGCAAAGCCCCACGGCGGCAACCGCAGGCGTAGAGTTTTCCATCTGCCCCAGCATGACGGAATCGATAATGTGAAAAACCTGAACCAAGATCCGTTCGATCAGGGTCGGGAACATGATGGAATAAAATAAACTGCGCTGTTCCTTGGTCAGTTTCATAGCATCCCCTTCTTTCAAAGGGAATTATAGCACTTTTCCTCAAAGAGAGCAACGGCGAAATCACTAAAATTTGATCAGCGGGGTTGTGGAACCTTCACAATATCAAAGTAGCCGTCTAAGAGGGTGAAGAGGGGCTGGAAGAACCGCATCAGGTTCCAGATGCTGACCCCACGGATCCCCAAATCCCGCACCAGGGCCAGTTTGGCCTGAAAGCTACGGGCGTCCTCGTACCACACCTCGTGTTGACGGCGGCGGGTATCGTAGTAGCGGAAGCGGGGGCTTTGGGCCGCTTCGTTGAACCCAATCTCGGCGCCGTATTTGCGGGCCAGGGCGATGGCTTCGTAATTGCCGATGGAGCGGGCGGGCTGACCCTGCTCGTAGGGGAGAGTCCAATCGTAGCCGTAGTTGGGGAGCCCCATCAGCAGTTTATCCCGGGGGATCTCACCTACCGCAAATTCCATCACCCGGGCTACGTTGGGCAGGGGCGCCACCGCCATGGGCGGGCCGTAGGTGTGCCCCCATTCGTAGGTCATGATGAGGGTACGGTCTGCCGCCGCTCCCATCCCCGCATAGTCGTGGGCTTCATACAAGAGGCCCGGTTGATCCCGGCTGGTCTTGGGTGCCAGGGCAATAAACACCGGATGGGGCGCTAATTCCTGTTTAAGGAACTCCACCAGGGCGGTGTAGTCCTCACGGAGTCTTCCGGGGATGTATTCCATATCCACGTCCACCCCGTAATAGCCCTTTTGCGCAATGACGGCCTTTAATTCGTTTGCCAGTCGTTGACGGCGGTCGTCGTTCTCTAAAATGCGTACCGCCCGCTCGCTGTTGAAGCCACCGCTTTCGTCCACGGTGGTCAGCACCAAAAGGGGTGCTACCCCGGCCGCTTTCGCCATGGCGATGAGGGGTTCATCGTCCTTGAGGATCACAAGGCTGCCCTCGTCGGTGACACCGTAGCTGAAGATGGAAAGATAAGTGAGATAGGGGAGGGTCTTGCGTAAGACCTCCCGGTCGATGAAGGGGTAGGCGTAGCCGTTGACCTCTAAGGGGCCGTATTTTTCCTCGGGAGAGGGGATGATCAGGCTATCGCCGACAACTAAGTATTTGTTGGGGTCGATGCCGTTGGCCTGCACCAGCTGATCCACCGATACACCGTAGGATTTCCCGATGCTGTAAAGACTGTCGCCGGGTTGAATGGTTACTATGGTCATAGAAACACTCCTTTCACAGAAGTATATGAGTAAAGGACGGGAAAATTTTCAATTTTGTCTGTTTTTTAAATTGACACCAGCGGCAAAATGTAGTATCCTTAAAGAAAAAACCAAGGAGGGTTTTGCTATGGCAGAGCTTATTAAAGAAAAGGATCTGGACTTTAACGTAGAGTCCGATTCGACTGTGGTAGACACCGGTAAAAAGGTGCGCGTTGGTATTATCGGCTGCGGCTGGATCGCCGATGCTCATATCAAGAGCTATCTGGAGTGCCCCGATGCTGAGATCGTTGCAGGTTCCGATATCATCCCCGGCAAGGCCGCTGCATATTTTGCAAAGCACGGCGTGGAAGCCAATGCTTACGAAAGCACCGAAGAGATGCTGGCCAAAGAGAACCTGGACGTTGTTTCCATTTGTACTTATAACTCCCAGCACGCTCCCTGTGCCATTCAGGCTATGAAGGCCGGCGTTGACGTTATGCTGGAGAAGCCCTTCACCGTTACCCTGGAAGAGGCTGTTGAGGTCTGCAAGGTCGAGAAGGAGACCGGCAGATTGCTTTCCATCGGCTTCCAGCCCCGTATGGACGAGAACATGAAGATGATCAAGAAGATCGTTGAGTCCGGCGAGCTGGGTGATATCTATTACATCCAGACCGGCGGCGGCCGCCGCAAGGGTATCCCTGCTCCCTTCGGTACCTCCTTCATCGAGAAGGATAAGGGTGCCATCGGCGCATTGGGCGATATCGGCTGCTATTCTCTGGACATGGTTCTGAACGCCATCGGTTATCCCAAGCCCCTGACCGTTTCTGCTATGAAGAGTGATTTCTTCGGTAAGAGCAAGGAATATTGGAAGGGCGTTGGTAAGCCGGAAGAGTACGCCGAGATCTTCGGTGTGGACGATTTCGCTGCTGCATTCATCCGTCTGGAAGGCGGTATTACCCTGGACTTCCGTATTGCATGGGCCATGAACCTGGATACTCCGGGTGACACCATCATTATGGGTACCAAGGGCGCTCTGCGTATCCCCTCCACCGAGTGCTGGAACGGCACCGTTGGCGGCGCTATGAAGATCTATCATGACGTAGCCGGCAAGCCCGTTGAGACTGAAATTCCCATCCTCAAGACCAAGGATAAGCTCTTCAATCTGAAGATCCGCTCCTTCCTGGATGCCAGCAAGAACGGTACTCCTGCTCCCGTTCCCTCTTCTCAGATCCTGTTGAACCAGGCTATTCTGGACGGTATTGTTAAATCCGCCGAGGCCGGTCGTGAGATCGAGATCGAAATTCCCGAAATCTAAATTTATCTATAAAAAAGGCACCGTACGACGGTGCCTTTTTTTATGGCTTAATTATTAGAATGACTG
>CAYLIT010000130.1:0-5348 GCA_964383835.1 uncultured Eubacteriales bacterium | reverse complement strand
ATATCCTCGCCATCTACTAAGATAGCGCCGTCAGAGACCTCATAGAACCGGGGGATCAGACTGCAAAGGGTGCTCTTACCTGCGCCGGATTCACCCACTAAGGCGATATACTCCCCGGCCTTGACCTCAAGGCTCACCTTGGAAAGGACGATCTTTTCGTGCTCGGGATAGTGGAAAGAAACCTCACGGAAGGCCACGTCCCCCTTAAAGCGGGGCGGCGGAACTGCATCGGGCAGATCTTCGATCTCCACCTCCACGTCCATCATCTCACGGAATCGACCAAAGGCGGTGGCACCGTTCTGGAACTGCTCGGTAAAATTGATCAGCTTGCGCACCGGCTCGGTGAAGTTATTGATATACAGCACGAAGGTAATGAGGTCGGTGGCGTTCAACTGCCCCTGGGAAATGAGAATGGCACCCACCACCAAAACCGCCACGGTGATCAAGGTGGTAAAGGCCCCCAGCCCGGAATGGAAAAGCCCCATGTTGCGGTAGGCGCACCGCTTGGCGCTCAGAAGGTTATCGTTGAGGACCTTGAACTTTTTACCCTCTTCCCCTTCGTTGGCAAAGGATTTGACCACCCGGATGCCCGAAAGGTTGTCCTCCATCCCCGCGTTGAAGTTGCCCATCTGCACCCGGTTCTCTTTAAAAGCGGAACGCATCCGCTTATTGCAGAAGCCCGCATAAAGGATCATAACGGGCAGGATCAGCAAGGCGACCAGCGCCAGCTTCCAGCTCACCGTCATCATAATGACTAAGGAACCCGCCAGCTTGATGACCGAGATAAAGAGATCCTCCGGCCCGTGATGGGCCAGCTCGGCGATGTCAAACAGGTCGTTGCCGATACGGCTCATCAACTGACCCACCTTTTGATTATCGTAAAAGCTGAAAGAAAGCTTCTGATAATGATGGAACAGCTCATCCCGCATGGCGTACTCCATCTTGGCGCCCATGATATGACCGTAATAGGCGGTGAAATAATTGCAGTACGCCTCCAGGGCGATCAGCGCCACCATCCCGACGGCAAACAATAAGATCAGCCGCAACGCCTCGTCAGCAGGGCGGAGGACGAAATCCCCCGTGATCTTCCGCACCATCAACGGAAGAACCAAGGTGGTGGAGGCGCTTAGAATGGCAAATAACATATCCGCCCAAAAGAGCTTCATGTGGGGCTTGTAATAAGGGAGAAACTTTTTGATCATGCTTTTAATTCCTTAATTCGATCCCGGTAGTCCGGGAGGATTTTTTCAACCTCACGGTAAAAGGCTTTACTGTGATCCCTGCGCAGAATGTGCGCCAGCTCGTGCACCACTACCGCATCGATGGCCCGCTCACTTTTCTCCATGAGATACAGCGAAAAGCAAAGGCTGTTTTTGGGGCTGCAGCTACCGTGACGGGTCTTTGCCGAGGTAATCTTCACCCCGGTCGGGCTTACCCCCATCAGCGCCGCATAATAGGCCACCCGCCCGGGGATATAGGCCTTGGCACGCTTACGAAGAGCAGCGATCTCACCCTCGGTATAGGTGCGGTGGGCCGCCTGATGCTTTGTGATCCAGCCCCGGTGCTTTTCAATAAAGTCCCGGATAAAGGCATCGGAGCACCCATAGGGCGCCCGCACCACCGGTTGACCCTCGCTATCGATGGAAAGAGATATGGTTTTTCGGTTACTTTTGATGATTTTCATAAAAATATTCTATCATAGCATATTCCAAGGTGCAACATTTTTTTCAGTTGACTTTAACCAAAGAAACAACTATAATTTTACCGAACGAGGAGGGATATCATGAAAATCTTTCACGTCTATGAGCCGGACCATTTTGAAGGCTTAGTTCAAAACAACTTTCTGAACGAGGACAGCGGCTTGAAGATCCAACATATTTTCACCCTGCCCAACCACAAAAAATTCAACGAGCTTGCCGCGGGAGGCAGTACGCTTTATGAACTGATAAAAAAAGAGCGGTATCCCTTCTACGTCGATCGCCTGACCGGCGGTGTGAAATATCATCCTTACGTTTTTGATAAGGACCTTCTCCGTGAATATAAAGCCCTTTTGGGAGAATGGTTTTTGGGCATCCAGCTCCACGAGATCGGCAACAACCGTTATAACGATTGGAATCGGCTGACCGGGCGGCTGGGAACCCTTCCCTATACCCTCGAAAACATTAAAAAGGTGATGTTCAGCCCCGAGTCCACCAATCCCCAAAATGAGCCCATCTATCGCTTCACCCACGGCACCCCCGAAGAATATGCCGCCCTTTCCCGCCCCCGCACCATCGAAGAGACCCGACGGGATCTGGCTTGGGTCATCTCCAAACGGTTGGAGCAAACCGACGGCCATATCCTCTCCTGCGACGGCGGTTCTCTGCTCTTCCATCTTGAGAATAAATTGGGTGTCCCCGCTTTCATGCCGGAGATTGGATACCAGACGAAGCACACCCGTATTCAGGTTGCCCTTGCCCGAGGAATGGCCAAGGCTTATGGCAAAAAATGGGGCGTTTACTACGAATGTTGGAAGAAAGCCGAGAACGGTGGCGATTCCTATACCCAGCCGGTCTACGGCAACCTCCCCTATAACGATTGGAACTATACCCAAGACCAGTTCGGGGACGATTTTACCACCTGCGGTGAAAACGGCGGTTCCTCCCGCCTGCTGCAACGGAGAATTTACTTCCACGCCCTCATGAGCGGTGCGGAATTTATGGCAGAGGAATGGGGCTTTGTCCGCTCCTTCTACGAGATGGAGCACTATACCCTCTCCCCTTACGGGCAGGTAAAAAAAGAATTCATCGACTTCGCTCGTGGGCATAAAAACCTCAAGGCAGTTACCCCCTTTGCCATCGTCCTACCCTGCGATCTGGACTGTATCCACGTAGGCAAAGGCTTCAAGGGCCCCATCGGCACCCCCAGCAACAACTTTATGCGGGTCGTTCCCGATGAAAAGAACGCCGTCCGTTTCGGCAAAATCCAAGACGTCATCAAAACCGTCTTTCAGGGCGAAGATGCAGGAAAATACGGCAACGAGGGAAAAACCATTCAAAATTCCCTCTTTGGCGATCATTTTGATATCATTTATGCCGACGCTCCCGCACAAGCCCTTAAACAGTACGAGCTGCTGATCGATGCCGATCCCGAGGGTGCTTTTGCAAAAGCGCACCCCGACCTCCCTGTCGTCGATGGGCAAAACCTTGACGAGCTGGTACACACCCTCCGTGAGCGGGTCGATGCTTTGCTCCCCGTCAACGTATCGGGCTTGCATTGGATCCTTTCGGAGGATGAGCACGGTCGCTACCTCACCATCTTCAATAACGAGGGCAACCACCGCACCATCGCAGAGGGCGACACCATCAACCACAGAGCTGATGCCACTGTCACCGTCACCCTGCGTGAGGGGCTGGAATTGGAGCCGATCTATTCTTCCTCTGCGAAAATGCAAATGCAGCGGATCAAGGCCGGCAACTACCAAGTCACCATGCCCGCCGCCCATCTGGCTGTCTTTAAATTAAAATAAAGGATTTTATTATGATATTTGTCATTACCACCTGTATTCTGACCTGTCTTGGCTTGATTGCACTGGTCTTTTTAAAGCCGTCGGTCAAGATCGGGCACGAGCAGATCAGCATCTACTGGCTGCCGCCGGTACTGGGGGCTTTGGTCTTGGCATTTTCCGGCGCTTTAAGCTGGCCGGAGATCTTCGCCGGGCTCACCGCCCCCACCGCCATGAACCCCATCAAGATTTTGATCCTCTTCTTTTCCATGACGCTGATCTCCGTCTTTCTGGACGCCGCCGGCTTCTTTCGATTTTTGGCGGAGCAGATGCTTTCTCGGGCTAAAGGGAACCAGCTTTCGCTGTTTTTTACCCTCTATCTCACCGTTTCGGTACTTACCGTTTTCACCTCCAACGATATCATCGTGCTGACCTTTACCCCCTTTATCTGCTACTTCACCCGCAACGCCAAGATTGATCCCATGCCCTATCTTTTCTGCGAGTTCATCGCCGCCAATACCTGGAGCATGATCCTCATTATCGGTAACCCCACCAATATTTATTTGGGTACCGGCGCCGGGCTGACCTTTTTTGAATACTTCAAGGTCATGGCTCTCCCCACCCTACTGGCAGGGGTGGGTTCCCTGGCGGTATTGCTCCTGCTCTTTTATAAAAAACTGCGTCAGCCCTTAAAGCAATCGGAGCCTGCCACCCATCGGCTGGATCGACCGCTGGTGGCCTTGGGTGTAATCCATCTTTCCCTTTGTATTGTTTTTTTGGTCATCTCGTCCTATATCGATCTGCCCATGTGGATCATCTCGCTGGTGGCCTGCCTCAGTCTGTTTGCCACCTCCATCGTTTATCTGCTGGCCCGGCAAAGGAGCCTGGTGGTTGTCGGCGAAACCCTCAAGCGGGCACCTTTGGAAATGATCCCCTTTGTCCTTTCCATGTTCATTTTGGTGCTGTCGCTGGAAAAATACGGCGTCACCGCTAAAATTGCAGAGCTTTTGGGCGGGTTCCCCACGGAATGGAGCTACGGTATCACCTCGTTCCTGGCCGCCAACCTTATGAATAACATCCCCATGAGTGTACTTTATTCCGGCATCACCGCCTCTCTCACCGGCGCCACCCAATCGGCCGCCCTTTACGCCGCCATCATCGGCTCCAACCTGGGCGCCTTCTGTACCCCCATCGGCGCTTTGGCGGGCATTATGTGGATGCAGCTCCTGCGTGCTCACGACATCAAGCTGTCCTTTGGCAAATTCTCCCGCCACGGTGCAACAGTCGCTCTGCCGGCTCTGCTGCTGGCGATTTTGGGGCTGGTCATTGTGTTATAAAAAATCACGGCAACGCCGTGGATGTGATCCACTGCAGGTGGCATGTAATCAATCCGAAGGAAAGAAAACATACAAGGCTTACGCCTTGATACCATACCGATCCTTCGGATTGGACAAAAAAATAAGGACCATCTTTCGATGGTCTCTCTTTTTTGTCTCTCGTGTCCGAAAAAGAACTGGGTGAAAACCGAGGATTTTCTTCAGTTTTTATTTAAGATTTAATAACCGATATACTTTATGCGCTGTTTTTGAGAAAAAATAAAGGTCGATTTCCTTTCCCCATCATTTAAGTTTATTCCCTTTGATATAAAAGAAGAAATTTTGGAAATAACCGTTTTATTAATCTCATATCTCGCAACGGTTACAAAAAGATATTTAACGATATATTCATTTTCAGTAATAATTAATGTTCCGCCATTAGTTGGCATCAACGCATTTCCTTTGTGATAACTTTTAACCTTAAATTTCTTCATATCCTCACCACCTTAAATGCATTATAGCATAAAAGCGGTGAAGCCGCAAGAGTT
>CAYLIT010000129.1:1478-5361 GCA_964383835.1 uncultured Eubacteriales bacterium | reverse complement strand
AAAAACCACTGTTTTCCCCTTCTGAAAACAGTGGTTTTTTGACAGTCTGAAAAATACGGTAGAAAACAAAGTTTTCTACCGTATTTCAGCGTGTCAAAAAACTCTTACGGAGGTTTTTGACACGCTGGGAGACTTTCAAAAAAGAGTGCAGATTTCGTGGATCCGTTCTCGTCGGCGTGATTTTCGGGGTCCCCGACAAAACGAAGTTTTGGTGGGGCTGAGGAGAAAGCAATGGATAGAGCGGATTTTCTGCGTTCAGCAGAATGGAGCGGCTTCCATTGATTTCGACGCACGGTAGAGAGCGGATCCGCGGAAAGCAGAAAAATTTCAATCAAAATCCGCATCGCAATGCGGATTTTTTCCTTATAAAAAGAACATAGGGAAAGAGTGATTTTCTTTCCCTACTTCACACTTTATAAATTGGCTTCAACCGTTCTTTATTCTTATTTTTCTGCGGTCTGTGCCTTTTTTGACAGTCTGCCCAAATCTTTGATTTGGTTGGTGGAGCTTATGCCTTGGCCGGGGTACTCGACCCATTTTATTTGGGTCACGTTGCTCTCTACCCCATTCATCCGGGCCATATTTTTCATTCTTCCCAAAATGAGTGCAGTTCTCGTTGATCCCGCCGGAAGTCGTACGTGATACTACGAGCGGCGGGAGCGACGGGAAACGTGCCATTTTCGGCGGTCTACCCCTTGACGGCTCCCGAGATAACGCCCTTGATGATTTGTTTCTGGCACAGGGCGTAAAAGATCACGATGGGCAGGATGGCCAGCACCAGGAGGGCCATAAAGGCGCCGTAGTCCACGGTGCCGTAGCTATCGGTCATGGCCGACTGGATCGCCATGGGGATGGTGTAAAAGCCCCTCGTTTTATCCAGCACCAGGGTGGGCAGGAGGTAGTCGTTCCAGATCCACATGGTCTGCAGGATGGCCACCGAGATATAGGTGGGGCGCATGACGGGCAGCACCACCCTGAAAAAGGTGGCGGGCGGGCTGCAGCCGTCGATCATCGCCGCCTCTTCGATGGAGAGGGGGATGGATCTGACGAAGCCGGAGAAGATAAACACCGCCAGCCCTGCGCCGAAGCCGAGATACACCAGGGGGATGGTCCAGGGGGAGGTCAGCCCCAAGCGGTCGGCCACGAATGGCAGGGTGAACATCACCATCTGGAAGGGCACCGCCATCGAGAACACAAAGGCGGTATAGATCCCACGGCAGAGCCTGCCCCCTACCCTTGCGAGATACCAGGCGCACATGGAGGTGCACAGCAGGATCAGCACCACCGAGAGGACGGTCACCACCCCGCTGTAGCCGATGGAGCGGAAGAAATCCACCGCCCGGATGCCCCTAAGGTAGTTTTGAAGCCCCGCGAAGGTGCCGGTCTTCGGAAGCCGGAACAAACGTTCCGTAATGGCCTCCTTGGTCTTGAAGGAGTTGACGACCAGCACGAAGAGGGGGAAAAGATACAGCACGCTGACCGCCGTAAAGAGGGCGGTCAGGGCGGCGTTGCCGCGTTTTCGGGTCATTCCTTCCCCTCCCCTCGTCGGTTGGCGTAAAGCTGCAGCAGAGCCAATCCCGCCACGATCAGAAAGAACACTACCGCCATGGCTTGCGCCGTTCCGTGGGACTTTGGGGTGGTGCCGTAGGCGTTTTTGATGGTCATGGCCAGCATTTCGGTAAGTCTGCCGGGCTTGCCGTCGGTAAGCGCCAGGTTCTGATCGAACAGCTTAAAGGAATTGGTCAGCGATAAAAAGGTGCAGATGGTGACGGTGGGCCGCACCATGGGCAGAGTGACGTTTTTCAGCGTCTGCCAGCGGCCTGCACCGTCGATCTTGGCGGCCTCGTGCAGCTCCTCGGGCACCGCCTGGAGCCCGGCGATATACAGGATCATCATATAGCCGATCTGCTGCCAGGCCAGCACCGCCACCAAGCCCCAAAAGCCGTAGGCTGCGCTGTAGGTCAAGTCCTTGCCAAAGAGGGGGATCAGCACCCCGTAGTTGAGGATCATCCGCCAGATATACCCCAGCACGATGCCGCCGATGAGGTTGGGCATGAAAAAGGCGGTACGAAAGAAGTTGGTGCCCCGAATACCGCGGGTCAGCGCCAGCGCCACCGCAAAGGCCACCACGTTGATCAGCACCACCGACACCACCGTAAACAGAGCGGTGAACCCCAAGGAGTACCAAAAGCCGCTGTCGGCGGTGAAGACCCGCCGAAAGTTATCAAGCCCCACGAAGGTGGGCGCTTGGATGCTGGCAAACTCACAAAAGGAAAGATACAGCCCCATCCCGAAGGGGATCACGAACCCCACCGTAAAGGCGACGAGGGTGGGCAGCAGAAACAGCGGGAACCATTTTTTAAGAATGCTGGAGGTCATAGTGCTTTTTCCAGCCCTCCGTGAAAGACTTCTCTACGTTCTGCCAAAGAGCGTCGGTCTGCCCGCCCTGGGCGTAGGCCAGCAAGGCGGAGCCCACCTCGTCCTTCCAGCTGTCCGAGGGGATGGTGGTGAAGTACCATTCCACCGGCTTGAGACCCCGATCCAGGGCGTCCTTGGCGTCCTGCACCAGAGGGTTATCGGGGGTCTTGCCGTTCTCGAAGGGGGTCAAAAAGCCCATCTCGTCTGCCAGCGCCGAGCGACCCGTCTCGCTGGTCACCACCCAATTGAGAAAGTCCAGCGTCGCCTGAATGTCCTTCTCGGAGGCGTTTTTATTGACGCACCAATAGTTCTCACTGCCGGTGCAAAGACCCTGGCCTTCCTCGCCGTTCACGCCGATATAGATGGGGAGCATCCCCACGTTCTCTTCACCCAGCTTGTCGTCCATCTCGTCGCTCCAGGCCCAGGTGCCGTTCTGATAAAACACCGCTTTACCGTTCAGGAATTCGCTGAGCGCCTCGTCGCCGGTCTTGGCGCCGATCTCGGTGGGAGCGCAGGTGGCGTTATTGAGATAAAGCTCCCAGATCTGCCGGTACTGATCTAAATATCTGCCCTCGAAGGTGGCGGCGGTATCAAGACCGCGATCCTCGTACTCGTAATAGATGGGCAGATTGGCCAGATGGGTCTTGAACCGCCAGTCGGAGGAGGCGTCCATCCCCGCCGAGGTGAAGGCACCGTCGATACCAAGGCTGGTCTTTTTGCTCTGGACGTCCTCCACTAAGGTCTTGAAGGCTGTAAAGTTATTTACCTTGTCAAGCGAAGAGACCTTCGCGTCGGGCAGGGCAAAGTATTGATCCAGAAGCTCCTTGTTATAAAGGATGCCGTAGGTCTCCAAAACGTAGGCGACGCCTAACACCTTGGGGCCGTCCTTCAAGGCGAATTCCTCCCGGGCCAGCTGCTCGTAGACCTCGGTGCCTGCCAGATCGTAGCAATAGTCCTTCCAGGACTGAAGCCCCACCGGGCCGTTGACCTGGAAGAGGGTGGGTGCTTTACTCTTGACGATCTCCGCCGAGAGGGTGTCCTCGTACTGACCCGAAGCGGCGGTCACCACGGTAACCTTCACGCCGGTCTCTTTGGTGTAGTCTGCCGCCAGCTCCTTCCACTCGGCGTCCTGCTCCGGCTTGAAGTTGAGGTAATACACCTCCCCTTCTCCGCTTTTTCGCATATTACATCCGCTCAGCAGACTGCAACACAACAAAAGTACGCATAAAACAGAAATGATTTTTTTCATGATAATTCCTCCTTTGTACTTATTGTGTTTAGCAAAGGGGAATTTATACAAAAGAAAAAGAAAACCGTGCACAACCCCAATTCATTTGGGGTGGGCGCCCAATCTATTTGGGCAGTTGGCGACCTCGACCCATTTCATTTGGGTCGGTTTGCCCTTTACCACAATTCATTTGGGGTGGGCGCCCAATCTATTTGGGCAGTTGGCGACCTCGACCCA
>CAYLIT010000129.1:0-1378 GCA_964383835.1 uncultured Eubacteriales bacterium | reverse complement strand
TGCCCTTTACCACAATTCATTTGGGGTGGGCGCCCAATCTATTTGGGCAGTTGGCAACCTCGACCCATTTCATTTGGGTCGGTTTGCCCTTTACCACAATTCATTTGGGGTGGGCGCCCAATCTATTTGGGCAGTTGGCAACCTCGACCCATTTCATTTGGGTCGGTTTGCCCTTTACCACAATTCATTTGGGGTGGGCGCCCAATCTATTTGGGCAGTTGGCAACCTCGACCCATTTCATTTGGGTCGGTTTGCCCTTTACCACAATTCATTTTTGGGGGTAAATTCCTTAAAAGCAGAAGAAAACCGTGCCACTGGCGGCACGGTTTTCTTTTTGAATTCTGCATTTACGCATTATTTAAACAGTTTTCCCAGTTTTTCCATAAAGCTGTTTTTCTTTTCAAAGTTTTTAGGATCCAAGGTCTTACTGAACTCCTTCAAAAGCTCCTTTTGCTTTTTGGAGAGGTTGCGGGGGATCTCCACCTCCACGGTGACGTAGAGGTCGCCCTTATTCTTGGTGCCGATGCGGGTGACGCCCTTACCGCGGAAGCGGAAGGTACTGCCGGTCTGGGTGCCCTCGGGGAGGTCGTATTCCACCTTGCCCTCTAAGGTCGGCACCTGCATTTTGGTGCCGAGAGAGGCGTCCACCAGGCTGATGGGGATCTTGCAATAGAGGTCGGTGCCACGGCGCTCGAAGAGGTCGTGGGGACGGACTCTTACGTAGATATAGACGTCGCCGTCCGGGCCGCCGCCCGTCCCGGCGTGGGCCTGGTTGCGCATGGTGAGGGTCTGGTCGTTATCGATACCGGCGGGGATGGTGACCTTCAGCTTTTTATCCTCGGTCACGATGCCGCCCTGGCAATGGGAGCAGGGGGTCTTGATCTTTTTCCCCCGTCCGCCGCAGGTGGGACAGGTGCTTTGGGACTGGATATTGCCGAGGATGGTGCGTTGCACCGAGGTGACCACGCCGCGACCCTGGCACTGGGGACAGGTCTCCAGCTCCTTGCCATCCTTGGCACCGGTGCCGTTGCACTTTTTACAGCTTCTGCGCCGACGGAGGGAGATCTCTTTTTCACAGCCGAAGGCGGCCTCCTCGAAGGAGACGGTGACGTAGGTCTCGATATCCTCACCCTTGCGGGGGGCGTTGGCGTTTCTGCGGCCTGCGCCGCCGAAGCCGCCCCCGAAGAAGGAGCTGAAGACGTCGCCGAAATCACCCATGCCGCCAAAGCCGCCGAACCCGCCCGCTCCGGCGCCTGCGCCGTAGCTGGGATCCACGCCCGCGTGACCGAACTGGTCGTAACGGCTCTTCTTTTCGGGGTCGGAAAGGATGCCGTAGGCCTCGTTGACCTCCTTGAACCGTTCTTCGGCAGTGGTATCG
>CAYLIT010000128.1:0-5419 GCA_964383835.1 uncultured Eubacteriales bacterium | reverse complement strand
GCCGGTATTTCCGCATTCCCCATGTCCGGCCGTATCGTTCATAAGATGGGTCTTGAGGAGGATCCTCAGAACTTCCTGCTGATGCACTCCATCGGTGTTAACGTTTCCGGTCAGATCGCATCGGTGATCGCCGGTGGTATCATCCTGAATATGTTTGGAGGTTGATGATCGTGTTTGAAAGTATTAAAAATGCATTTTCGGAAATGAACTTTGTGCCCGGCAGATTTATTGAAATGCTGGATAAGATGGGTATCGGAATGCTGGTGATCTTCATCATCATCGGCGTGATCATTCTGGCCACCCTGCTGATCAATAAGATCTTTTCCAAGAAATAAAATGAATGCCCCGAGGCAGGTGCCTCGGGGCTTATTTTTTTATTTGGTGAACCGTTTGCGAAGCGCACGCAAGGGGCGCTTCCAGATGGCGGGACGCAGGAGGATCAGAATGGGGAAGATCTCCAGACGGCCGGCCAGCATATCAAAGCAGAACACCAGCTTGGAAAGATCGGAGTAGCCGCCGAAATTTCCCAGCGGGCCCACCACATTCAAGCCGGGGCCGATGTTGTTGAGGGTGGCGGTCACGCCGGTAAAATTGGTGGTAAAATCATAGTTATCAAAGGAAACCACCAGCATCGAAGCAAAAAAGATCAGTACATAAGCGGCCATAAAGGTGTTGACCGAACGGACGGTGGGGCGGTCTACGGTCTTTTCCTCCAGCCGCAGTTTTTTCACGGTGCGGGGGTGGACGATCTGGGAAAGCTCCTGGCCCACCGATTTGACCAGCAACAGAATGCGGGAGACCTTGATGCCGCCGCCGGTACTGCCGGCGCAGGCGCCAATGAACATGATGATGACCAATACCAGCCTGGAGACCTCGGGGTAGAGATTGAAGTCGGTGGTGCTGTAGCCGGTGGTGGTGATGATACTACCCACCTGGAAAAAGGCGTGGCGGAAGGCTTCCTCGGCGGTGGAGAACATTTTAAGGGTGTTGAGGAAGATAATCAGGGTGGAGGCACCGATGATCCCGAGATACCAACGGGCTTCTTCACAGCGCAGAGCCTGCTTCACCTGACGGCGGACCAGCAGAAAGTAAACGTTGAAATTGACCCCGAAGAGGATCATAAAGATCGCAATAATATATTGGCAGACCGCCGAGTAATCCGCAAGGCCCGAGTTGCGGATGGCAAAGCCACCGGTACCGGCAGAGCCGAGCGAGAGGGTGACGGCGTCAAAGACCGGCATCCGGCAGCAGATCAGCAATACGATCTGCACCAGGGTCATGACGGTATAGATGATATAGAGGATCTTGGAGGTATCGCGGATCTTTGGAACCATTTTACCCACCTGCGGGCCCGGGCTTTCCGCCCGCATCAGGTGCATGGTGGCACCGCCGGTGATGGGCAGAATGGAAAGGATAAAGACCAAAACGCCCATGCCGCCGATCCAATGGGAAAAGCTACGCCAGAAGAGGGAGGCGTGGGAGAGGGCCTCCACATCAGAGAGGATGGTGGAGCCGGTGGTGGTAAAGCCCGAGACCATTTCAAAAAAGGCATCCACAAACCGAGGGATGTCACCTGAAAGGATGAACGGCAGACAGCCGAAAAGGCTCAGTACCAGCCAGCTGAGTGCCACGGAGACAAAACCTTCTTTGGCGTAAAAAACTTGATTTTGCGGCTTTTTTAAGGTGATCAGAAGGCCTGCAAGCGCCAGGGCGGCACCGCAGATGAGATAGGCATAGCCCTCCTGCTCTCGGTAGAGTAAGCCTACCAGCGCCGGGGCGGCCATCAAAAGACCTTCGAGCTTTAAAACGTAGCCGATGATATAAAAAATAATTCTTAAATTCATGGTCTTACTTCAAAATATCCTTAAAGTCGTTGAGCCGCATCTGGCCGGCCACAACGATGACCCGATCCTCCGGCTGGAGGGTGGTATTACCGTCCGGCAGAATGAACCGGCTGTCGCGGAAGATGCCGCAGAGCAACAGGTTTTCCTTGAGGTTCAGGTCCCGCAAGGGGATCCCAAGACCCGGGGCACTCTTGCCGATCTTGAACTCCAGCGCCTCCACCTGGTTTTCCACCAGGGTGTAAAGGGTCTCGACGTTGTTGCCCATGGCGTTTTGCTTGGCGCGGGCGTACTGCAAAATGACCTCGTTGGTCAGCAGATGTGGATAGATGACGCTGTCCAGATCCAGGTTGCCGATCAGCTCGTGGAAGATCAGACGGTCGATCTTGGTGACCACCTTGGCGCGGCTCATTTCTTTGGCATAAAGGGAGAGCAGGATATTCTCTTCATCAAAGCCGGTCAGCGCCACAAAGGCGTCGATGGTCTCGATCCCCTCCTCCAGCAACAGATTTTTATCGGAGGCGTCGCCGTTGATGATCATGGCGCCGGGCAGTTTTTCGGCCAATTCATCGCACCGTCGCTCATCCGGTTCGATGATCTTGACGGCAATGCGGTTTTCCAATAACTGCTTGGCAAGATAATAGCTGATGGTGCCGCCGCCTACGATCATCACGTTTTTTGCGCTGTGGGTCTCCAGCTTGATCTGACGGAAGAACTTGACCGCCTCCCGGGGCTGGATGAGGATGGTAGCCCGATCCCCGGCCTGCAGGGTGAAATTACCGGAGGGGATATAGCACTTACCACCCCGCTCCACACTGCAGAAAATGACCTGTGCCTCAACCTTGGTACGGATATGGATCAGGCTGTTTCCGTCTAAAAGGGAGCCCTTAGGGACCTTGAAGGTCAGCATTTCGGCTTTGCCCTTGGCAAAGGAGTTGATATCGCTGGCGCCGGGGAAGCGCAACAGGCTGGAGATGGTGCTTGCGGCCTCCAGCTCCGGGTTGATGATGAGGGAAAGACCCACCTGCTCCTTGATGAATTCCGTTTCGGTGATATACATGGGGTTGCGGACCCTTGCGATGGTGGCGCAATGGCCTGCTTTTCTGGCAAACAGGCAAGATAGCAGATTCTGCTCGTCTGAGCCGGTCACTGCGATCAGCAGGTCGGCATCGGCAATGCCGGCCTCGGTGAGGGAACCGTAGTTCATGCCGTTGCCGATCAAGCCCATTACGTCGCTGTTGCTGCAGATGTCGTTAACGCGTTCGGTGTTGGGGTCGATAACGGTAACGTCGTGCCCCTCTAATGCCAATGATTGTGCCAATGTGGCGCCGGTCTTGCCGCCGCCAACAATAATGATTTTCATAATTTACTTCTCCAAAGAGTGAAGATAATTGATGCAACGGCGGATCTCCTCGAGACCGGTGGGATCCAAGCCTTCCGATTCGATGACGATGGGACGGTTGTTTTGAACGGCCCAATCCCGTACCGCCCGGCAGGGGGCTTCGCCTTCGCCCACGGCTTTACCGATCACGTCCGTTTGGGATCGTTCGAAGTTTCGGTTTTCGGGGGCGGTGATCAAGCCGTCCTTCAGATGGATGGCATCGATGCGGTCTTTGTGCGCTTCCAGATAGGGGATCGGATCGTAGCCTGCATTATAAAGCCAAAAGGTATCCACCTGCAAGGGAACCTCGGTGCGTGCCAAAAGCTCATCCATAAAGATCAGACCGTCTTTGTTTGGGAAATACTCTTTAGAATGGTTATGGTAAGCAAGGCGAATCCCTTCTTCTGCCAGCCGCTTTTGCGCTATTTTTATCTTTTCGAGGGTGTCGTTTAATTTTTCGGCGGTGGAATAGGAGGCGCCGGGGATGGTGATACGGGTGCATCCGACGGCTTTATGATAACGGATGGTCTCTTCAATGGTTTCGGGCGTGAGGGCCTTTAAGCCGGTATGAGTGCCGTAACAGGTCAGGCCAAAGGTATCCAACCAGATCTTGATCTGCTCGGCGGTATAATCGAAAAAGCCTGCGAATTCCACAGAGCCGTAGCCCATTTCAGCGATCTCCCTGAGGGCCAGACGCATAGAGTCCTCGGTGATATCTCGCACGCAGTACATTTGAATGCCGTATTCTGTCTTAGCCATTGCGTTCGCTCTCCTTAGAGATGATTTGTTATAGGTATAATACCATACTTTTATGAAAATATCAATAAAAACCCCTTGCACCGCAGTGCAAGGGGTTCACTGTTATTTCCACTCAATAAAATGATAACTGTCCAGGATGCGGAAGTACTGCGCCAGCCGCTCGTAGAGCGGATGGGCCTTTTCGCCGAAGGCGGCGTCCACCAGCCTGCCGAGCTCGGTGATGGAGGTCTTGCCGTCCATCAGCGGCCAGACGAAGCTGCCCAGCTCATCCAGGTGGATGTAGCTGACCTTGGGGCGACCTAAAAGCACCTGCGCCAGGCGGTTGGCCCAGCCGGTGTTTTGGATCTCCAGGGTGACCATTCCTTCGGAATTGGCCTTCCAGTTGAGACCCTCTGCTCGGGCGGGGATGCGCTCCAGATAGTTTTCGGAAATGACGATCTTTTTCTTTTTCATCTTACTTCGACTTCTTGTTCCAAAGGGTGAACTTCAAGAGAGAGAGGATGATCAGTGCAAAGACCACCAGACTGCCCAGGTTGGAAGCCCAGGAGGGCAGGTCCAGCAGGCCGGAAAGGTCCAGCACGCCAGCTACGTTGAAGACGGACAGGATGGCCAAGAGAATACCAACAAGGCCTTCGCCGGCGATCATACCGGAGCAGAAGAGGATGCCGTTGTTGATGACGCCCTTCTTCTTGTTGCTCTCCTTCATGCGGTCGAAGAACAAGCGGATCAGACCGCCCACCATAATGCAGGCGTTGAGCTGAACCGGCAGATAAACACCGATGGCAAAGGGCAGAACGGGGATGCCTAAGATCTCGACCACCACGGCGATGCAAACGCCGATGAAGATCAGGCCCCAGGGCAGGTTGCCGCCCATGATGCCCTCAATGACCATCTTCATCAGGGTTGCCTGGGGAGCGCCCAGCTCCTCGGAGCCGAAGCCCCAAGCGCTGTCCAAGAGATAGAGGGTAGCGCCGATGGCCAGAGCGGAGGCGACCACGCCCAGCATCTCACCGATCTGCTGCTTCTTGGGAGTTGCACCCAAAAGATAGCCGGTCTTCAGATCCTGAGAGGTATCGCCGGCGATGGCGGCTACGATACAAATGATAGAACCGATGGCGATGGCGGCCTGCATACCCACGGCACCGGTACTGCCGGTCACCTTCAGGATGAGGGTGGCGATCAGCAGGGTGGCGATGGCCATGCCGGAAACGGGGTTGTTACTGCTTCCAACAAGACCGACCATACGGGAAGAAACCGTTGCAAAGAAGAAGCCGAAGATCACCACGATGACGGCGCCGATCAGCGAAACGGGGATGGCGGGAACCAGCCATACGGCTAAGGTCAGAACCAAAACGGCGATCAGCACGATCTTAATGTTGATATCCTGCTCGGTACGCAGGGCGCTGGCGGTGCTGCCGCCCATGCCCTTGAGGGCATC
>CAYLIT010000127.1:0-5471 GCA_964383835.1 uncultured Eubacteriales bacterium | reverse complement strand
CAACCCAGGGTCTCTACCGCGGTCAGCTTACGGATAATGGCGTTACGCTTGGACATATTGGTCACGCCGATGGAAAGCACGATGGTAACTACGGTAGCCAAGCCTTCGGGAATAGCAGCGACCGCCAGAGAAATGGCGATCATAAAGGTATCCAGCACAACACCGGCATCGACACCGCCATCCAGCATGCTACGAACCAGGTTTACACCAAAGATGATAACACAGATACCGATAACCAGATAGGTCAGAATCTTGCTTAAGCCCGCCAGCTTCATCTGCAAGGGGGTCTTACCCTCTTCTGCCTGAGCCAAAGCATCGGCGATCTTACCCATTTCGGTCTCCATACCGGTGCCAACAACAACAGCCTTACCACGGCCATATACCACGGTACTGCCCATGAAGACCATGTTCTTACGGTCGCCCAGGGCTACGTCGCCGTTGGCGCCGGCAGTCAAGGCGATACTCTCTTTGGTAACGGGAACCGATTCACCGGTTAAGGCAGCTTCTTCGATCTTCAGGCTGGCGCACTCGATGATACGGGCATCGGCAGGAACGGCGTCACCGGCCTCCAGCACGATGATATCGCCGGGAACCAGTTCTTCACTGCGGACGGTGATCTGATGACCGTCGCGAATCACCTTGGAAGTTGCGGCGGCAATCTCCTGCAGTGCTTCGATGGCTTTTTCGGCCTTGCTCTCCTGAAATACACCCAGGATGGCATTGATCAGCACTACAGCCATAATAATGATTACGTCAGAGGGAAATTCCGACTCCCACACAGCCATAAAAGCAGAGATCAGTGCAGCAACGATCAAAATAATGGTCATCGGCTCTACCAACTGCTTGAAGAAGCGGTGGAGCATACTTTCTTTTTTGCCCTCGGCCAGTTTATTGGGGCCGACAGTTTCAAGGCGATGCTGTGCCTCGGCGGCGGTTAAGCCCTCTGCAGAGCTGTTCTGCGCCTGCAGGACCTCTTGCACTTCCGACAAGTACTCTTTCATTGTTCATCCTCCATAATTTGTTGTTAGAATAGTCTGCACATTTTTAGGATAAAAAAAGACTTATCTGCCGTGAAAGCAGATAAGTCTCGTCATTCCAAAATAAAGCCAGAAGACGATCCGCCTTCATGATGTTGGCTTCATCACACAGATACTGTGCTGACTACTCCCTTAACTCAAAGGATAGTTTAGCATAATTTTCCGTGCTTGTCAATGTTTTTTTAAAAATGTAATTAAGTTAAGCCAATCCTCACGGCTGAAATAGTGCTTCCCGTTCCGAAGATCATAACCCACCCGACCATCATGGAATTTATCGCCGGGGACAGGCAGACGATCCTCGCAGATCAGCCCTGCGGATACACAGTTTAAAAACTCGGATACGGGATCTGCCCAAAGATCCTCCTTGGCGCTGGAAACGTGGACGAGACGGGGCTTGATGTATTCCAACAGATAATGCTGATCAAAGGGCATCTCCCCTTCCTTTTCGGCATACTTGTAATAGTTTTCGCAGAACCAGAACGGGAATCTATCGCAGATCTTGGCAACCGTCTCGCCGTTTTTGCCCCGAGAAAGCGCTGCTCCGCTACAGCCGGAATCATTGGAATGACCGCAACAAAAACGTTCATCGGTGGCGGCGGTAAGCAACGCAGTCTTACCGAGACGGGAATGCCCTGTAACAATTGCGCGGGAGTGATCCAGGCAATCGATGGTCTCAGCAAAATCCATGACACGTTGCGCCGCCCAAGCCCACATGGCAATTTTACCGGGATCAGTGGGATTACGCTTGCCTTCATCAAACAAAACTCCCGCCAGTCCATCGGTGAAATCGCCATCGTCGGAGGTGACATCTTTATAGCAGAAAGAAAATACTGCATAGCCGTGGTCGATCAATTCCTCGGTAGGCATATAGCGATCGGGAACTTCGGGGCGAAAACTGATATGAACAAAGAACGGATGCTTTCCTTCGGCGGTGGGAAGGCAATATTTTATTGGAAAGGAAAACTCCTTTACACCAAGTTTGGCTGTTAATACCGCCTCATTCAAGGTTGCCTTACCGGCGCAAAAGTTCTTCAGAACATTCTCTTCCAACGCCCATGTCAGTGCATCGGGCTTCGGAGGCAGATAGCCGTATTCCTCCCGTTGCAAAACTTCAAGCATCTCCTCGCGACTCTTCAGAGGAGGTAAATTCCGCTCCTTTAGTAGTTCTTGTAACATTTCTCTTCTCCTTATAAATATTTTGATAACACCTCAGTGGGAATATCGTCCACCTCGGGTGCTTTAACAGCCTCATATCCAAGCAAAGCGTTAATTACAATTGGCCCCAAAAGGCGCTTACGCAACGTTCCGTTCGGAGAATTCAGCAGGTGCTGGGAATAAAAGAGTGTAATGCCGTTTTTACGGTCTACCAAATGGAACATTCCCGCGGCACTTCCCCATCCGAAATCAGTGGTAACACCCTTGATCGGTGCACGAGTACCAAGCCCGTAGCCATGGGTGGTATGCCAGAAATAAGGACGGGTCTGATCATCCAGCTGATCGGTCTCCATCATATCGAGCGTTTCTTTTTTGAGAAGTTTTTCCGTACGCAGACCCTCTAAAAATTTCATGTAATCGGAAACGGTTGAAATGCCGCCTGCACCGCCGCTTTCATACAATGCGCCTAATTTATAGGTGCTGATGTTCTTTCCGCAGTTTTCGGCAACGCCCAATTCATTGTTAAAACGGTATTGCTCACAAATGGTACCCAATTCTTCTTCGGGCAGCAAGAAGGTAGAGCGGGTCATACCAAGGGGATCAAAAATATGTTCCTTCACATATTCCCCAAAGCGCTGACCGGAGAGCACCTCCACCAGTGCCGCCAGAACGTCGTGACAAAGGCTGTACCTCCATTCTGTGCCGGGTTCAAAACACAAGGGATCTTCTGCCAGAGCACGGATCACCTCGCGGGTAGCGCCGTTACTTTCAACCGAGGCTCGAAGAATGGGATCGGTATCACGCTTATAGGAAAGACCGGCCGTCATACTAAACAAATGACGGATCAAAATGGGATTTTTAGCCTTTTTGAGCGTGCCATCCTCACAAAGCACGGTCATTTCGGCATATTCCGGCAGATAATCGGAAAGACGGTCGTCTAATTGAAACAATCCCTTTTCCCAAAGCTGAAGAGCCGCGGTACAGGTGATGGCCTTGGAGCAGGAATAAATATTATACCGCTCGTTACCGTTCATAGGGATCTTATTTTCAAGATCGTTATAGCCGCCCATGCGGTGATAGACCTCTTTGCCGTCCTTCATAATGACGCAATCATAGCCGGGAACGCCCATTTTTAAAAACTCATCCAATAATGCATCTAATTTACGAAACACTTTACCGCCTCCTTTTTTCAAAAAGTTTAGCATATTGCCAAAGGGAAGTCAATAATCAATCGCACTCTTTTTTCTTGCTATATTTTTACCAAACACTCTTGTTTTTTGACGAATCGAATCATATAATAAATAAAAAGGGTTTTCGGAGGTACAAATCGTGAAAATAAACCGGATCAACGAGCATATCCATCGGCTGACCATTCCTTATAAGGATATTTATACCACCGTTCTTTTTATCCAAACAGCGGAGGGTGTGGTACTTTTTGACACCGCCACCTATGAAGAGGACGTGACCGGGGCGATTTTGCCGGCATTGGAAAAATTAAATATCGCCAAGGATGCGGTGAAATATATCTTTATTTCTCATAACCACGGCGATCATGCAGGCGGTTTACATTGGCTGGCGCCAATGCTGCCCGATGCCGTCATTGTTTCAAACAGCCCCAAGCTTGCCGAACAATATCCGAACCGAACCGTACGTACCCTTGAGGACGGTGAAATGTTGACCGATTGCTTGCAACATATTTCTATCCCCGGACATACCCCTGATGCGGGTGGACTTTTGGATCTGCGCACCAAGACGTTGATGACCGGCGATGCATTGCAAGTCTACGGCATTTACGGCTCCGGAAATTGGGGTGCCAACGTGCGTTGGCCGGAACTGCATCTTGCCGCTCTTCCCCATCTGCGTGAATTAGACATTGAACTTTTGACCATGGCTCACGACTATCACCCCTGCGGCCATACCGTTAATGGCAAGGAAAATATTGTCCGTTGCATCGATGATTGCGCCGAAGCGTTAAATAAGGTAAAAGAAGCTATTCTGTCTGATCCCGATGCCGATGACACCACCCTCGCCGCCCGTTACAACGCCGCCTCCGGCCTGCCTACGGTGGGCGAAAAGGTATTCACCGCCATGAGAGAGATGATATAATAAAAAACAGTAATTACGGTATGTTTTTTTATTTACTTACCTTATTTTATAAAAATGCTTGACATTCACTGACCAATGTGCTAATATATTTTAGCAAATTCTTGCGGGTGTAGCACATCGGCTAGTGCATCGGCCTTCCAAGCCGAGGAGGTGGGTTCGATTCCCATCACCCGCTCCAATGCGCTGATAGCTCAGCTGGATAGAGCATCTGCCTTCTAAGCAGAGGGTCAGGGGTTCGAGTCCCTTTCAGCGCGCCATAAAAACAGGAGTACCAAAAGATACTCCTGTTTTTATATTATAAGGGACTTTAGTTTTGAATTCATAGATAAAAAGCGCAATGCAAGTGCATTGCGCTTTTTGATATTTACTTAATAATCAGGTTGATCAGCTTGCCTTTGACGTAGATCACCTTAACGATGTTCTTGCCTTCGAGGAGTGCGGCAACCTTTTCGTCCTTGCGAACGATGGCCAGAACATCCTCTTCGGAAGCTTCTGCAGGGATCATGACACGGCTCTTGATCTTGCCCAGAACCTGAACGGCGATCTCCACCTCGGATGCCTTGGTCTTGGCTTCATCATACTCGGGCCAGGGAGCGTAGGTCATATCGCCTGCAAAGCCGGCGGTCTCCCACATTTCTTCACCCAAGTGGGGTGCGAAGGGATAGAGCATCTTGATATAAATCTCCAGTTCCTTCTTATTGATGCTGCCCTTGGCAGAAATCTCATTGATGAGGCTCATCAGAGTAGCCAGGGCGGTATTCATCTTAAGATGGTCGATATCGTCGCCCACCTTTTTGATGGTTAAGTGGAAAGCACGCTCCAGCTCAGGAGAGATTTCGTCACCCTCGGTGAGGATATCCAAGAGGTTATAGGATTTCTCCAAAAATCTCTTACAGCCCTTAATGCTGGCAGTGTTCCAGGGTGCGCTCTTTTCGAAGTCACCGATGAACATTTCGTAGGTTCTGAGGGTATCGGCACCGTAATCACGTACGATATCGTCGGGGTTGACCACGTTACCACGGGATTTGGACATCTTCTCGCCGCCCTCGCCCAGGATCATACCATGAGAAGTACGCTTAGCATAAGGCTCTGCGGTCTTAACAACACCGATATCATACAGGAACTTATGCCAGAAACGGCTGTACAGCAGGTGCAGCGTGGTATGCTCCATAC
>CAYLIT010000126.1:0-5490 GCA_964383835.1 uncultured Eubacteriales bacterium | reverse complement strand
AAAAACCACTGTTTTCCCCTTCTGAAAACAGTGGTTTTTTGACAGTCTGAAAAATGCGATGCTTTAAAGCATCGCATTTTTTATTCTTCAGCGATCAGACCGTCTGCATCGGCGGAGATGATCTTGAGGGGAACCGGTTGATTGACCAGTGTACCTTTCCAGCGAACGGGACAATAATTTTCGGTAAAGCCGTGAAGAAAGCCGTCTTTTTCTTCCTCTGGCAGGATGGTTTGAGTGGTGCCGACCATTTGGTTCCAAAAGGCTCGGCGGGACGCTTGCTCGATCTCTTCCATTGCATTGACCCGTTCCGCTTTGATTGCTTTGGTAAGTTGGCCGTCCATGGCGGCGGCACGTGTGCCTTGACGCGGAGAATAGGGGAAGATGTGGATCTTTGCAAAGCCGATCTCTTTGGCAAAGGCAAGACTCGCCCGAAAATCTTGCTCGGTCTCGCCGGGAAACCCAACGATAATATCGGTGGTGACGGAGCAGGTGGGGAAGGTGCTACGCAACAGATTAACTGCCTGCGCGTATTCTTTTGCGGTATAGTGGCGGTTCATGGCCTTGAGCGTCTTATCGCAGCCGCTTTGCAGGGACAGGTGAAAATGAGGGCAAAGGGCTTTGATATCACGTATTTTGGCCAAAAACTCCGGTGTGATGATGCGCGGTTCCAGGGAGCCCAACCGAATACGGTCAATGCCGCGAACCTCTGCAACCTCTAAAATGGCTTTTTCAAGGCAGGGGGGACCGTTTTCTTTGCCGTATGAGGCGAGATGAATGCCGGTCAATACGATTTCGTGATATCCTGCGGCGGCCAGGGATTCGGTTTCTTTACGGATGATCTCCAACGGCTTGGAACGGATCCGGCCACGGGCATAGGGGATCAGGCAATAGGAGCAGAAGTTTTCACATCCGTCCTCGATCTTTAAAACGGCGCGGTTCTTTTCGCCGAAGGTATGGATCTCTTCTTTTTCCAGTGTGCCGCAGTTATCTACGGCAATGATCTGTTTGTTGGATTTTTGGAAGTCCTGTATATAGTTCAGAATGTCTTTGCGGTTGGAAGTACCGAGGACGATGTCGACGCCCTCCAGTGCCGCGGCAGCTTTGGGCGCTACTTGTGAGAAACAACCGCAGACGACCAGGATGCTGCCGGGGTGGTTGCGCTTGGCACGAGAGATCATCTGCCGTGACTTTTTATCGGAAATCTGGGTCACGGTGCAGGTGTTGATAATATAAACGTCTGCCGCCTCATTGAAGGAGACGGTTTTATAACCGGCTCCTTCTAAACGGTCTCGCATGACCTGGGTATCATATTGATTGACCTTGCATCCAAGGGTATAGTAAGCTGCTTTCACGCCGTTTTGTTCCGCCTTTATATAGATTGGTTTCATCATAACAAAAAAACGCGATGATTTCAAGGGATTTTTTTGAATTAACTATTGACTTTTTAAAAACTGCCTGCTATAATAATTAAGCATTTGCGAGAGTGGCGGAACTGGCAGACGCGCACGTTTGAGGGGCGTGTGGTTAACACCGTACGGGTTCAAGTCCCGTCTTTCGCACCAAAAAACAAGGCATCCAAAATAGGGTGCCTTGTTTTTATTTCAAACAAAAGGGACTTGAAACCTAAGCGGGCATACTGCTTATTTTAACCTGAATTTATTTTTATTGAAGGTTAGTAGGCCTTCATCACGCATTTTACAGAGTTCATTTGACATAGCGCTACGATCTACCGATAAATAGTCGGCAAGCTGTTGGCGATTGAAGGGGATGGTAAAGCCGGAACTGTTTTGTTTTTTGGATTCCTCGGAAAGATAGGAGATCAGTTTTTTGCGGGTGGAGCGTTGAGAAATGTGGCCAAGTTTTTGCACCAACTGCTGGTTTTTCATTGAAAGTGCAAAGAATAAATTTTGAATAACCATAGCATGAAAATGACAAGCCGAGGAACAGGTGGTGAGCATACGCTTAACATCAAAAAAGATTATATTACTGGTTTCGGTTGCGACGACATCATTGAGGAGCGGGGCGCTTTGGGGCGCTATATATGCTTCGCCAAACAGATCGCCTACGGAAATGTGACCGAGGATGCTTCGGTTCCCCCAATAATCATCCTTTTGGATCAGAAGGCTTCCTTCCACGAGGATGCAGACGTCGTTCAAACGGTCACCTTGCTTTAGTATATAGGAACCTTTTGGATAGGCGTTCAGCCTGGCATTTAGACAGGTGAGCATGGATTCGATCTCGTTTTCGGTGATGCCGTTGAACATTTTCGTTTCTTTTAATATTGAAATATATTTTTTCATAAAATTTCTCTTTCCGTTGTAAAAACAACCGACTTCTTTTGATTATGATACTATAATTAGATCGTAAAATCAAGAGAGGAGATTGATTATGATCAGAAAAATCATCAAGATCGATGAAGACAAATGCAACGGATGCGGGGCTTGCGCTGAGGCTTGTCATGAGGGCGCTATTGAAATGGTGAACGGGAAGGCAAAGCTTACCCGTGAGGATTATTGCGACGGGTTGGGCGATTGTTTGCCTGCTTGCCCGGTAGATGCCATCACCTTTGAGGAGAGGGAAGCGCCTGCTTATGATGAGGCGGCAGTGCTTGCTGCAAAGCGGCAAAAGAAAGCGTCCTTGCCTTGTGGTTGCCCCGGCACTGCTTCACGGGCAATTAGGCGCGAGGTGTGCTCGGCGCCGACTTCTGCGCCTACTACAAGTCAACTGCTGCAATGGCCGGTGCAGATCAAGTTGGTGCCGATCAACGCGCCGTACTTTGAGGATGCCAATCTTTTGATTGCGGCAGATTGCTCGGCATATGCTTACAGTAATTTTCATCAGGAATTTATCCGCAATCATATTACGTTGATCGGTTGCCCCAAACTTGATGAAGGGGATTATACTGAAAAACTGACGGCAATTATTGCCAATAACAATATCAAGAGTGTTATCGTGACGCGTATGGAGGTGCCTTGCTGTAGCGGGATCGAAAATGCAGTTAAGAGAGCGTTACAGGCAAGTGGTAAATTTATACCTTGGCGTGTTGCCACCATCTCTACCGATGGCAGGATTTTGGACTGAATAAGTCAGGGCCTCCGGCTTAGCCGGAGGTCCTGACTATCTGTCTAGAGTATATACTTCAACTTCCCAAGGCTGCCATTCATTACGGCCTTCGATAGAGGGCGCGAGGTCATTACGGTTTGTGAGGATACGTTTCCAGGTCTTTCCTTCGATTTCATCGGGGATCTGGAGCTCGACGGTTTTGCCGGAATAATTGGCAATAACCAGCATGGTCTCACGTGCACACTTTCTTAAATAGACCACCATTTCGGGATGTCCATCCAAGAGGAATTTTAAATCACCGTCGATGATCGCGGGATGTTCCTTACGCATGGAGATCAGTTTTTGATAGTATGTAAAAACTGAATCTTCAGAGGCGCGGTCTGCTTCGAGATTAATGCTTGTGTAGTTGGGGTTGACTTTGATCCAGGGTTTTCCGGTAGAGAAACCTGCATTGAACGAACTGTCCCATTGATAGGGGGTACGTGCATTGTCGCGGCTGCCGCGAGCGGCTTTATCCAATGCTTCTTTGGGATCGATACCGTTTTCAACCATAGAATGATAGGTACCTAAGGTATAACAGCAGTTATAATCGTCGATGGAGTCGTAACGAACGTCGGTCATACCGATCTCTTCGCCCTGGTAAACAAAGGGGGTTCCGGGGGTGGTGTGCAGAAGGGTGCCGAGTAGTTTTGCAGATTCCACACGGTATTCCTGATCGTTGCCGAAGTAGGAGACCTGGCGGCGCTTATCGTGGTTGGACATATATTGAACGGGCCATGCGTTGTGCTCAGTGACCGAGGCCCAATCTTTTTGTACCTGACGGTATTTGGGGGCGGTAGAGCATTTGCTGATCTCAAAGTGATAGACGGTGCTCAGCTCTTCGCGGGATTCGCAAATATAATCCAGGGCGTTTGTCTTAGCCTTTACACCGGCACCTTCACCGACAGTAAAGCAATCGCGAGGGCCAAAAACTTTTGTGTTCAATTCGTGGATGATTTCATGAATACCATCGATGTTTGTGCACATGCTGCGATCTACAACAAAACCGTTTCGATCATAGGTGGGATTGGGGGTTTTTGTGGAATCGGGGAAGCCGGGGGTCTTTTTGAACTGGGTGAAAACATCCAGGCGGAAACCATCGACACCCATATCCAGCCACCAATGGAGCATTTTATAAATCTCTTGTCGTAAGGGTTCGTATTCCCAGTTGAGGTCCGGCATTTTAGAAGCATATTGGTGGAGATAGTATTCGCCGGTCAATTCGTCGTATGTCCAGGCAGAGCCGTTACCCTCATGGAAGTAGTTACCCCAGTTGTTGGGCTCGGAACCATCAGCCTTGGGGGGCTGCCATACATAATAATTACGGTAAGGATTATCCTTGGATTTTCTGGATTCCCGGAACCACTTGTGTTCATCGGAGGAATGGTTCAGCACCATATCCATTACCACACGGATGCCCATGCTGTGTGCCATGTTCAACAATTCTTTGAAATCATCCAGGGTACCGTAGTCGTGATCAATATCCTGATAATCTGCAACATCGTAGCCGTTATCCACCTGGGGAGAGGTGTAGATCGGGGTGAACCAAATGCAGTTGATGCCGAGATCCTTTAAAACCGGAAGTTTAGACATAACGCCTTTGAGATCACCGATACCGTCACCGTTGGAATCGCAGAAGCTTTTGCAGTAGATCTGATATACTACTGCTTCTTGCCACCATTTCTTTTTCATAGTTAATTGTATCCTTTCTTGATTTGTAATTTAATTATATTGCGAAAAATACGAAATGTAAAGTAATATAATTGTTTTTTGGAATTTGATAAACGTATTGCTTTTTTGTGAAGAATGTATTAGACGAGGAGATTGACTGAGTGGATCAAACATGCCATAATGATAAAAAACAAAGGAGTAATGGTATGAAAAATGGCATTAAAAATGAATTGAAGATCATCGTAACCGAAGCGTTGAGCGCTAAAGCAATGGGGAGTGGGAGTCATGAGGTTTACGCAACACCGGCGATGGTTGCTTTAATGGAACAGACTGCGGCAGAGAGCGTGGAAGCTTTACTTGGTGAGGGAAGGACTTCTGTTGGCACCAAGATCGAGGTGGAGCATCTGGCTGCGACGCCTGTTGGAATGACAGTGACTTGCAAGAGTGAGCTGACCCTTGTTGATAATCGAAAATTGGCCTTTCAATTGGAAACTTTTGACGAGGCTGGGTTGATCGGAAAGGCGTATCACGAGCGGCTTGTGATCGATTCGGAGCGGTTTCTCGAAAAAACTTATGGAAAATTAAAAAAATAATTTAAAAAACTCTTGACTTTTTAATCAGACTCTGCTAATATATTACCGTTGCCGAAAGGCGGCTGTAAAAAATGCGGATATGGCGGAATTGGCAGACGCGCTAGATTCAGGTTCTAGTCGGGGC
>CAYLIT010000125.1:0-5498 GCA_964383835.1 uncultured Eubacteriales bacterium | reverse complement strand
AGGTGTCGAAGTCGTGGGAGCACTCCTGGATCATGACGGAGCAGGTGGTGTGGTGAGAAGCGATGCAAACGGTACCGTTTTTAACACCGGATGCGGCTACGATCTCCATAATCTCCTTGGATACGTCGTGGAAGGTGGGGATCCAGCCTCTGGACTGAAGCTCTAATTCTTTCTGATAAACCTTGAATTCCATTGTTTTTTCTCCTTTATGTAATAAAATTATTTATTATTTAAGCGCTTGCCGACGGCACCGCCGGGGTGAATTTCGGCAAAGGTTTCGTTCCGGAAATCGGTGTAGTCCAGCACGGCGGCCTGCAGTGCATCGAAGATGGCGCTGGTGACGGCGAAGCTGGTGGTACCCTGGCAGTTGTACTTATCGCACTCACGGGTGATGCCCATGGGCAGAACGATATGGGACTTTTCGGCCAGAGGGGACTGCAGATTTTCGGTACAGCTAATGACGATGACGCCCTTCTTGCGGCAATGGTCGGCGATGGGCATCAGCTCGTCGGTCTTACCGCCACGGGAGACCAGCATGATGACGTCGCCTTCCTGCAGGTAGCCCATACCGCCGTGAACCGCCTCTGCGGGAGAGAGGAAACGGGCAGGGCGCTCGATACAGCACATCAGGTGGGCGAAGTGGCGGCAGGCGATGCCGGAGTGGCCGCAGCCTGCGGCGGCAATGCGGGTGGCCTTGCCCAATACTTCTACGGCCTTATAAAAGGCTTCCCAATCCATGACCTCGGCGGTCTTTAACAGGGACTCGCTTTCGATCTGAAAGGCATCCTTGCCTCTTTGAATCAGTTCGTTTTTCATTTGCCGTGCACCTCGTCCCAGGTCTCACGCAGGGCACGGAGCATTTCCTCGGCGGCCTCCTCGGGGACTTCGGCTTTCAGGATACCGCTGGTACAGCCGGTAGCCTGTGCACCGGCGCGGATGACGTTGGCAACGTCTTCGGGACCGGAGATACCGGCGCCCTGCAGAACCATGATATCGGGGTTGATCTTGCGAACCGCCTCGATGGTGTCCACAACGTAGCCCATATCACTGGCAACACCGGTACCGATCAGCTCGGTGGGCTCGGCAACGATCAGGTTGGGGCCCATCTCGGCAATGGCGGCAACCTCTTCAACGCTGTCGGCGCAGACGATGGTGGCAAGGCCAACCTCGTCGGCACGGGCGATGGTGGCTTTGATGGTTTCAAGATCCAGCTTCTTTTCGGCATGGTTCAGCATAACGCCTACGGCGCCGGCTTCTTTTACCGACTCGGGCAGGACGGAACCCAGACCTCTGCCCGGCTCCAGGGGATCCATGTGCTGTGCATAGATATGCAGGCGCTTGGTGTTCTCGGCCAGCAGGCGGATATCGGCATACTGGGGGGTGACGATGATGTCCAGATCGTATTTTTCAGCGATCTCGTCCAGCACCTTTGCCAGCTTCAGCATCCGCTCGCCCCACATGATGCACTTGGGGCCTACCTCAAAAAAGGGGGCTCTGATCTTATAGTTCTTATACATAGCGTTTTCTCCTTGCTTTTATTCCTTTATATTCAGCTTGTTGTCAAGCTCACAATACTTCTGATAGGCGGCCTCGTAATCGTCGCCGGTGGGGGCGTAGGTCTTATCTACCCGGACGGTATGCTCGGTGGCTTCCTTGATGGAGGCATACTGTCCCACGCCCACCATCGCCAGGATGGCGGCGCCCAGGCAGGCGGTCTCGCTTTCTGCAACGGTGCTGAGAACCCGATCGACGACGTTGGCTTTGATATTTGCCCACAAGGGACTTCCGGCGGCACCGCCGGTAATTCTCAATTCGCTGTCTTTATCCACCTTTGCAGCTTCCAGACCGCCACGGAGCATGAAGGCTACCGCCTCCATGATGGCACGGGCGAAATGACCCCGGGTGTGAGAGAGGGTGATGCCGGCAAAGGCGGCAGTTGCATCGGGGTTAAATTTAGGGATAGTAGCGCCGCAGAAATAGGGCAGCATGGTCATGCCGTCGCAACCCGGAGCGACCTTTTCGGCCAGTTCGTCCAGATCCTTAAAGGAAAGCTCCTCGCCGAACTGCTCCTTGAACCATTTCAGCGCCATGCCCGCAGTTGCAGACCAGAAAAGCAGACAGAACTTTCCGTCGATGGCGTGGAGGTGGCAGGGAACGATGCTATTGGGATCGTAGGGCGGGATGGTGTCACGGATGGCGCCGATGGCCATGATGGTACCGGTCATTTCGCTGATCCGGCTTTCGTCGGTCACGCCTACGCCGATCATGCCGGCCATCTGATCCAGCGCACCGGCAACGACGGTGATGCCTTTATATTCGCCTACCGGTTCGGCAGACTTGCAGATCTTGGGGAGCATCTCTTCTTTGATGCCGATGAAATCCAGCATCTCGCCCCACCAGGTGCGGGTGGTGATGTCTAAGTAAGCGGAGGAAGATTGAACGGAGGGCTCGGTTACAAAGTTGCCGGTCAGGCGATAGAGCACCCAGTCTTCCAGCATAAAGATCTTTTCGGTCTTGGCAAAGACTTCCGGGCGGTTTTCCTTCATCCAGATCAGCTTGGAGGCAGGCCAGGTGGCAATGATCTCCGGCTGGCCGGTGATGGCATAAAACCGTTCGTGACCAAACTTCTTTTCGATCTGCTCTGCCTGCGCAGTAGCCCGGTTATCCAGCCATACAATGGCGGGATAGAGCGGATTGCCTGCAGCGTCCGTCATAATAAGGGTCTCGCCCTGGGTGTCGATGGAAAGGGCTTCGATGGGGCCGCACTGCTCTACCAGGCGGTCGATGACCTCTTTGCACATGGTAATGTACTTTTCAGGGTCAAACTCCAGGTGACCGGTCTTGGCGTCGGTATCCAACGTATAATCCACCCGCTCAAGGCCCAGCCGGGTCCCGTTCTGATCAAAGACGGCGGCCTTCAGGGAGGTGGTGCCGATATCAATTCCGAGATAATTTTTCATGCTTTACGATCTCTTTTCTTTTTCTTGAGATTTACTTATGTTTTCCTTTATTTATACTATCACTATACACGGGGTTTGTCAATCTTTTTTAGTGGAGGTTTAGTAGATAGCGATGCCCTTTTCGCGCAGTACCTCCAGCAGCTCGTGGCGGGCGGTATTGGTGACCAGAACGTCCATATCCTCGATATCCGCCACCCGGGAAAAGGTGTTCTTCCCCAGCTTGGAGCTATCCGCCGCCACGATGGTCTGATCGGCGCAGGCGATCATCTTGCGGACGATCCCCGACTCGTTGGAATAGTACAGGGTAAGACCGTCCCGCTCGTGGATGCCGTCCACCGAAAGGATACACTTGGTGGCGTGGTATTTATCCAGCTGGCTGAGGGTGTCGTTGCCGTAGGTGAACTGGTATTTCTCATCGATCTCGCCCCCCAAGAGGATCACGTTGAAGCCGGGATAGGTGCTGGCTTCTACCGCATTCTGAATGGAGTTTGTGACGATGCTGATATTGCGCTTACTGCGGATGGCGTGCAGCACGTAGGTGAGGGTGGTGCCGGCGTTCATGAAGATGGTGTCGTTGTGCTCCACCAGCTCGGCTACCTTGGCGGCCAGCTCCTTTTTGGAGGCGGAGTTGGACATATACCGCTCGGACATATCCATGTTGATATAATGCTTGCCGGTACCCACCGCACCGCCGTGGATGCGGGAGAGCACGCCCTGGGCCTCCAGGTACTCCAGGTCGGAACGGACGGTGACCTCCGAAACGTTATAAAGCTTGCTGATTTCGGCCACCCGGACGCTTCCCCGGGAGCGCACCAGCTCCATGATCTCTTCTCTTCTTTGCTCTACGCCGATATTCATTGAACTTTTTATTCCCTTCTTTTGAAAATCTTTCGTTTCAAATTGTATCACAAGAGAAACGAAAAATCAACTATTTTTCGGCTTTCGTTTGGATAAAACAAAAATGAAAATACTTCAAATCTATTGACAATGCCCCTTTGAAAAGGTTAAAATACATTTAATATAGTATATTAGGAGGTGTCTGCTTTGCTCAAAGCCGGCTATGCAAAAGTAAACGTAACTCCGATGATGGGGATCGGGATCTCGGGTTATTTTAAAGTCCGTTTGGCGGACGGGGTTCTGGACGAGCTGGAAGTCGTCGCTCTGGCGCTGGAGGTGGATGGCAAGCAGACGCTGATGCTCTGCGCCGATAACCTCGGCATCAACAAGGATCTGAACCTGAACTTCCGGGAGCATATCTCTGAGGTGACGGGAGTTCCCGTGGATTCCATCTATCTGGCCGCGACCCATACCCATACCGGCCCCGGCCTGGTGGATAAAGACGGTACCTGCCCCGAATTGATCGATGAGTACAACCGATTCCTTTACCATAGAATGGCAGACGTTTCTGCCGCCGCTTTAGAGGATCTGAAGCCTGCTAAAATGGGCTACGGTATCGGCAACGCCCCCAACGTGGCCTTCGTTCGCCGCTTCCGCATGAAGGACGGTTTTGATCATACGGCTCCCGGTGTGGATCACCCCGACATTGAAGCCCCCATCGGCATGGTGGATGAGCGGGTCAGCGTAGTGCGGTTCGACCGTGAGGGTGCGGAATCTTTGGTGCTGGTCAACTTTGCCAACCATCCCGACGTGGTGGGCGGCAACAAGATCTCTGCCGATTGGCCCGGACTGCTGCGCGGCCAGGTCGAAAGATCCTTGGACAACGTCAAGTGTATCTTCTTCAACGGCTGTCAGGGTGATATCAACCACGTCAACGTTCATCCCCGCGGCGGCTACCTCAACGATATATTTAAGGATTTTGATGACGCATCCCGTGGGTACGGCCATGCAAAATACATCGCCCGCGTGGTGACCGGCGGCGTACTGCAGGCTTACGATAAGGTGCAGTATACCGACGTAGACGACCTGGTCTGCTTGCAAAAGACCATGAAGATCTCTTCCAATATGCCGGATCCCAAGGAGCTCCCCGAGGCTCGCTATATTGACGAGATGCATAAAGCGGGCAAGGATGCGGAACTGCCCTATAAGGGCATGATGCTGACCACCATGGTGGCTCAGGCCGCCCGTATGCTGCGGCTGGAGCATGGCCCCGAATACTTTGAGATGCCCATTTCCGGCATCAAGCTGGGCCCCGTTGCCTTTGTGGGTCTTCCCGGTGAGCCTTTCAACGGCATCGGCAGAGCGCTGAAGGAGACCGAGGGCTACGGGCTGGTGATCCCCACCTGCTGTACCAACGGCTATCAGGGCTACTTCCCCATGAAGGATGCCTACGACGAGGGCGGCTATGAAGCCGGTACCTCCAGCTTCAAGGCGGGTTCGGCAGAGCAGATCATTGAGGAAGGCAAGCAACTGTTAAAGGAGATGGCTGAAGCATGAAAGCAATCATCAATGCAACTCTCGTCATGAGAGATCATTTTATTCCCGATGCCGTTTTATTGATGGAGGACGGCAAGATCGTTGACTTCGGTGAGGCCCGCAAGTTAGCGGTTCCCGAGGGCTGTGAGATCATCGATGCCAAGG
>CAYLIT010000124.1:0-5526 GCA_964383835.1 uncultured Eubacteriales bacterium | reverse complement strand
GATCTTACTGCTGATCTTCACCGCACGGGTCACCCCCGGTGTGCTGACTCGTTCTCTGTTCCTCGGCATATTAAGGGATATCGTGGCCTCCATGGCGTTATTCATAACCGGGCGGGAACTGCGTATAATAATAGAAAAGGCAATGGGCGGCACTCTTGGCACGGCCGTAGGGCTTCTGGCGGGCTTTGTTTCCGGCATCGCCGTTTATCTCGTTGTCCTTTGGCTGACCGGCTCCAAGGAGTTAAAAACCTTGAAAAAGAAAGTAAAATAACTAAAAAAGAACCGGGAAAAATCGACGATTTAGTGAAACATACAAAAGTTTGCGGGGCATCTTGACGAACTGCAAAATTTCCGTTAATATAGTATCATCAAAATTAAAATTCAGGGGGTTCTCCTATGTTTTCCAAGACCGTAACGGTTACCAACAGCGTGGGGCTTCACGCCCGTCCCGCTACCTTCTTCATCCAGAAGGCAAACGAGTTCAAGTGCTCTGTCTGGGTCGAGATCGGCACCCGCCGTATCAACGCCAAGAGCCTTTTGGGCATTTTGTCTTTGGGCATCATTAAAGGTACCGATATCACCATCATTGCCGACGGTGCTGATGAAGAAGCTGCAGTTACTGCACTGATCGAATTGGTACAGAAGCTGGAAGATTAAAAAGGCGCAGACCGCAGAAAAATCAAATAAAAATGCGGCTGGAAAGCCGCATTTTTATTTTTCTGAGGTCTGCATTCTTTTTGTAATTCTATGTTTCATCTATTATGAAAAGTGAGGTTAGAATCATGAAGTACATATTATCTCCCTCCATCCTCTCGTGTGATTTTTCCAAGATGAAAGAGGATACCGATATCGCCGTGGGCGCCGGTGCCGAATGGTTGCACATGGACGTGATGGACGGTCAGTTCGTTCCCAATATGTCCATCGGCCCCTGTATCGTCAAGAGCCTGCGCCCGGTGAGCGATGCGTTCTTCGACGTTCATCTGATGATTGACCGCCCCGAGCGTTATATCGATAACTTCCTGGATGCGGGCGCTGACCTGATCTGCGTTCACGTGGAGGCTACCGACAAAATTCAAGAGATCGCCGAGCGGGTTCATGCCGCCGGCAAGCAGTTTGCCATCTCCGTCAAGCCCGCTACCCCCGCCGAGGCGATCCGCGAGTATCTGCCCCTCTGCGATATGGTGCTGGTGATGACGGTGGAGCCGGGCTTCGGCGGTCAGAAGTTCATGGCCGATATGATGCCTAAGGTCTCAGCCTTCCGCGATATGAGAGAAGAGCTGGGGTTGAACTACCATATCCAGGTAGACGGCGGTATCAATCTTGAGAACGTTCACGTTGCCGCCGAGGCGGGCGCAAACGTTTTTGTGGCCGGTTCTGCGGTGTTTGCCCCCGGTAAGACCGAATCCAATGTAAAAGCCTTCGTAGCGAAATTTAAGGAGCTTTAACGATGACCGAATTACGTAACGAGCGTCATACCCCCAAATACATCGGCCAGGATATGGCAGAATTCCTGGCAAACGCCAAGTTTGAAGATCTTCCTGCCGAGGTGGTGACCCGGGCCAAGCACATCGTGATGGACGCCGTCGCCTGTATGCTGGCAGGGTTTCAGACCCGCAAGCAGTACGGTATCTCCTGGGAGCAGATGGCTAACGTCCCCGGCACCGTCCGTCCCGTGGGCATGGAGCTGACTACGGGTGCTTCTACCGCCGCCTTTTTGAACGCCGTCCACGCCCAGACCCACGATGCCAACGACGGCCTTAATAACAGCGGTATGCTGGGCGGTGCCTATCACCCCGGCAGAACGGTGGTTTCGGTGGCACTGGCTGTGGGTCAGCAGGTGCACGCTTCCGGTAAGGACGTGTTGTTGGCGGTCGTTCTCGGCATCGAGGCAGCAGCCCGGATGCGTAACCCCGCCCATAAGAATTTTGTGGCCGATTGCTATTCCGGCGCGGCAGTAGCCGCCAAGCTGATGGGCGCCAACGAAAAGCAGATGCACGCCGCGCTGGCTTATTCTGCGGTGATGGGCCCTGCGGTGATGACCAAAAAGCCCGCTTATATGGTGCCTTATCACGGCAATAAGCATTACGGTCATACCTATAACGTACTGCCCTACGGCCTCATCAGCCGCGCTTCGGTGGAGGCCGCCGAGCTGGCCATGCTGGGCTATCCCGGCCCCGAGCTGGACGATAACCAGGCTATTTCCAGCCGCTATTATACCTGCGGCCTGGGAAAAGAATATATGTGCATGGATATGTACTTCAAGCCCTGGCCCTGCTGCCGTAAGACCCACGGCGCCATCTCTGCGGCGCTGGCTCTCAGAAACGAGCACGGCGTCAAGGCCGAGGATATCAAGTCCATCCGCATCTATCAGCAGACCACCGGGATGTACGTCAATACCCCCTTCAACGAGGATACCGATATCTGCTACGGCGGCCAGTTCTCGTTGCAGTACACCGTCACCTGCGTCTTCCTGGACGGCAACGTGGAGCTGAAGCACTACCGCTGGCCCGACCGCAAGGCCCCCAAGGAGTACGTGGACTTTTCCAAAAAGATCACCGTCATTGCCGATAACGGCCTGGACGGTCATAACGCCATCTCTCCCAACCACGGCATCGTGGAGGTGGAGCTGAACGACGGTCAGATCCTTTCGATGTACAGTAAATACCCCTTAGGTTCCGAGCCCAACGGCATGACCGAGGAACAGCGGATCGCCAAGCTTCGCACCTTTGCCGAGGAGCTGACTGAAGCCCAAAAAGACGAATTGGTCGATTGGATCCTGCATCTGGATGAAAAAGCCTTATAAAATTATAAATAATAAAGAATAAAATCGGAGGATTTCCGCCCATCGGGCGGAAATCTTCATTTTTTATTTCTTATTTATTCTTTAAAAAGAGACAGCCCTCCGTTTCGGAAGGCTGTTTCTTATATCGTTTTAAAGTTGTTGACCCACTTTAAAATCTCTTCGGTGGGGAATTTTTCGGCAAGGTGGGGGATGCCGATGACGTTGCCCCTTTCGGCACGCTTCATATTATGAAAATCACTGCCGCCGCAGTAAAGAAGGTCGTACTTTTGGCAAAGGGAAAGCAACCACTCCCGCTGTTCCGGGGTGTGGGTGGCGTACCAGGCCTCTAAGCCGTCGGGCTTCGCAAATTTGATGATCTCCTCGGTGGCTTCGTAAACGTCCTTGTCGTAAGCCCCGGGATGGGCGATAAAGGCCTTGCCGCCGACGCTGTGGATAAAATCACAGACCTCGTTTGCAGGCGGGCTGAACCAGCCGTTATGCAAAAAGTAGGGGCTTTTTTTGTTGTTGACCTCTTTGCGGGTGAAGATGCCGCCGTTTTCAATAGAGGCAGGGTCGGTAAAGCGTGCTACGTTTTCCGGATAGCGCGTGATCTCTTGAAACATAACGCCCCGGGCACCGATGGATTTGTCTTGTTGGTAAATGGAGCGAATCTTTGCTTCGTCAAAGCGGATGTCCATTTTGTGATATTGACGGATCAGCTCTTCCAGCTCCACGTCCCACTTTTCGGGTAAAGGCGGAAAGTGAGAGAGGTATTCTCTGGCATCCTCTGGGTCAACACCATAGCCTAAAATTTCGATCGCCTGCCCCTCGTAATGGGCGGTGAACTCACAGCCGGGCAGGATCTTGCCCGAAAACAGCCCACGGACGGCAGGGTCTTTCAGTTCATCGTATCCCAGCATCGTCCAGTGGTCGGTGATGGAGATCAGCTCCAGTCCGGCCTCCTCGCACATGGTCAGTACCTCGGAAACGGTATGCTTTCCGTCGGATACGGTGGTATGTAAATGCAGATCGATCATTTTGCGATCTCCTCAAAGGCACGCATAATGCCAAGCCGTCCGCTCTCAAAGGTCAGACCGCCCTGCATAAAGGCGGTGTAGGGGGGCTTCATGGGGCCGTCTGCCGAAAGCTCGATGGACGCACCCATCACGAAGGCGCCTGCCGCCATCACCACGGGGGCGTCGTAGCCGGGCATCTCCCAGGCCTCGGGGGTCACGAAGCTGTCCACCGGCGAGCCGGATTGAATGCCCTTGCAGAACTTCAAAAGACCCTCGGGGGTTCCCAGGGAAATGGTCTGAATAATATCGTAGCGGGGCTCGTCGTAGGCGGGGGCGGTGATGCAATCCATCTGCTCAAACATGGCCGCCGCATACATGGCGGTCTTTTTGGCCTGCAGTACGGTGTGGGGCGCTAAAAACAAGCCCTGATACAGCTCACGCAGTACGTTCAGGGTGCAACCGCTCTCCCGGCCGATCCCGGGGGAGGTGAGCCGATAGGAGCACTGCTCGATCAGGTCGGTACGGCCTGCAATGTAACCGCCGGTGGGAGCAATGCCGCCGCCGGGATTTTTAATGAGGGAGCCGGCCATCATGTCCACGCCGTAGTAGGTGGGCTCGTGCATCTCGCAGAACTCGCCGTAGCAGTTGTCCACCATCACGATGACCTCGGGGCGCAGCTCGTGTACGAAATGAGCCGCCTTGCCGATCTCCACCGCCGAAAGGGTGGGACGGTTCTGATAGCCCTTGGATTTCTGCAAAAAGACCATCTTGATGCGGGGCTCTTTTAAGGCTTCTTCGATGGCGTCAAAATCCAGCCCGCCGTCCAGGAGGTCTACCTGGCGATATTCGATGCCGAAATCCTTTAAGGAGCCGTCACCGTCGTTTCCTGCAATGCCGATCACCTCGTCTAAGGTGTCGTAGGGCTTTCCGGTCACCGCCAGCATGATATCGCCGGGGCGCAGAACGCCGAAGAGGGCCACCGTCAGGGTGTGGGTGCCCGAAATGAATTGCGGGCGCACCAGGCAATCCTCTGCCTCCAGGGCGCGGGCGAACAATTTATCCAGGGTATCCCGGCCCCGGTCGCCGTAGCCGTAGCCGGTAGAGCCGGCAAAATGGCTCTCGCTGACCCGCTCGGCGCGGAAGGCCTCCAGCACCCGGTTGGTGGTATAAAAAGCAACCTCTTCCGCCTCCCGCACGCAGGGCGCGATCCGCTCCATGGCCAGCTTGTCTGCTTGTTGAATGTTCATAACGTTTCCCTTTCTCAAAAAAGTGCCGCCCGTTTGGGCGGCATTTTTGTTAATTATCCAAATAAAATTTCACCAACTCGCCCAAAAGCTCATCCCGGTCGATCTTGCGGATCAAGGCACGGGCATTATTGTGATTGGTGATGTAGGTGGGATCCTCGCTGAGGATGTAACCAACGATCTGATTCAAGGGATTGTAGCCCTTTTCTTTCAGCGCATCGTAGACGGCGGTCAGAATTTCTTTCATCTCTAACTTTTCGTCTTTCTTGATCTTAAAGGATTGTGTTTGCTCCAGCATCGTTGATACCTCCCTAATAAAACTTTGAAACTATTATACTATATATAGTAAAAGATTACAAGTAAAAAATAATAAATAATAATGAATAAAGAATAAAAAAGGAAGACTTCCGCACTTTCGTGCGGAAGTCCCAGCGTGTCAAAAAACACTAATTTTCAATTTTTGACACGCTGGGAGGCTGCCAAA
>CAYLIT010000123.1:0-5550 GCA_964383835.1 uncultured Eubacteriales bacterium | reverse complement strand
GGATGCTGGAACCGGGTGGGGTTGGTGGAGTTACCGGTGATGGAGACGTCCACGTGCTCATGCTTCATGATAGCAACGCCTTCCAGCACGTCGTTGGAGCCGTAGCAACGAACCTTGGCACGGTCGCCGTCGGAATAAGCGGTGGAGTTCACGATCTTCAGATCGCCGGTATAGAAATCATACTCGGTCTCAATGTAGGTAAAGCCGTTGATTCTGGAGATGATATAAGCGGCATCCTTACCGAGACCGTTCAGGATGACCTGCAGGGGCTCTTTACGAACCTTGTTAGCGGTACGGGCGATACCGATCGCGCCCTCTGCAGCTGCAAAGGACTCATGGCCAGCCAGGAAGCAGAAGCACTTGGTCTCTTCTTCCAGCAGCATAGCGGCCAGATTACCGTGACCCAAGCCTACGCTTCTGGTCTCGGCAACGGAGCCGGGGATACAGAAAGCCTGCAGACCGACACCGATATCTCTTGCGGCGTCAGCAGCCTTCTTACAGTTGTTCTTCAGTGCGATGGCGCAGCCCAGGGTATAAGCCCAGGAAGCGTTCTCGAAAGCGATGGGCTGAACGCCCTTCACGATGGAAGCAACGTCGATGCCTTTGCTCAAGCAATACTCGTTGGCCTCATCCAGGGTAGCGAAGCCATACTGCTCCAATACGGGCTGGATCTTGCCGATTCTTCTCTCATATCCTTCAAAAGTAGCCATTGAACGTTCCTCCTTCCTTATTCTGCTCTCGGATCGATGTACTTGACAGCATCATCGAACCGACCGTAAGTACCGATATTCTTCTCGAAGGCATCCTTCGGATCAGCACCCTTACGGATCATATCCATCATCTTGCCCAGGTTTACAAACTGATAGCCGATGCACTCGTTGTTGGCATCCAAAGCAACCTTCAGGATGTAGCCCTCAGCCATCTCCAGGTAACGAACGCCCTTTACCTTAGTAGCAAACATGGTACCAACCTGAGAGCGCAGACCCTTACCCAGGTCTTCCAGAGAAGCGCCGATGGGCAGACCGTCCTCGGAGAAAGCGGTCTGAGTGCGGCCGTAAACCAGCTGCTTGAAGATCTCACGCATAGCAACGTTGATAGCGTCGCAAACGAGGTCGGTGTTCAGAGCCTCCAGCAGAGTCTTGCCCTGCAGGATCTCGGCAGCCATAGCGGCAGAGTGGGTCATACCGGAGCAGCCCAGGGTCTCGACCAGAGCCTCTTCGATAATACCTTCTTTAACGTTCAAGGTCAGCTTGCAGCAGCCCTGCTGGGGAGCGCACCAGCCGATACCGTGGGAAAGACCGCTGATATCGCTGATCTGAGTAGCCTTAACCCACTTGCCCTCTTCGGGGATGGGGGCGGGACCGTGATGGGGGCCCTTGGCTACCACGCACATACTTTCAACTTCATGTGAATAGTTCATGATGGTTTCTCCTTCCAAAATTTGCTGTTTATTGCACAGATAGATCTATTATAAAATATTTTCTCTGAACTTTCAAGCCTTTTTCGGCAAAAAAAGGACGCCGAAGCGTCCTTTTTTACATTATTTTTGTTTTTTCTTTTGCTCGTATTCCTTCAAAGCGTTAAGGGCGGGCTTGGCGCCGGGGACCAGCACAAGCAGATTAACGATGGTCATCAGGCCGATGCCCACGTCACCCAGCTCCCAAACGAAGGTATAGGTCGCGATACCGCCGATAAACAGCATGATCAGCGCAAAGACCTTATAAATCGTCTGGGAAGTCCAGTTATCGCCGAAGAGATAAGACACGTTGGAGCGAGCATAGAAGAGCACCCCGATAAAGGTCGAGAAGCAGAACAGGAACATGACGATCGCCACAAACACCGAACCGAAGGTACCCAGATGATACACCATGGAGGTCTGCAGAAGCGCCATTCCCTTCAGGCCGGCCAGCTCGGCTTCGGGCACCAGCAGCATGATCATGGCGGTGCAGGTACAGATGACGATGGTATCGATAATGACGCCCAACGCCTGCAAAAGACCGATCTTTGCGGGATGATCCGTCTCAGCGGCAGCCGCCGCACAGGGAGCCGAGCCGCTGCCCGCCTCGTTGGAGAACAAGCCCCGCTTGACGCCGTTCATCAATACCGCGCCGAAGCCGCCGGCGGAGACCTGACGAAGGCAAAAGGCCTCGGTAAAGATACGGGTGAATACATCGGGCAGCTGACCGATGTTCTTTACCATAATAAAGATGGTAAAGCAGAAATAGAGCCCCGCCATAATGGGCACCATGATATCCAAAACCTTAACGGTGGCGTTCTTACGTAGAACGATGACCGCCGCCAGCGCTGTTACGAAGATCGAGGTATAAAGGGGATCCAGATTAAAGGAATTCTTGAAGGACTCCGCAACGGAGTTACCGATCACCTGGCTGATGCCGCCCCAGCAGATCAGGCCGGAAATAGCAAACAGGATGGCCAGAACCGACTTCTTGATGGGCTTTTTGCGCCATTTTTCCACCGTTGCGTGGATGTACCGCGCCGGGCCGCCCCGCCAGCCGCCGTAAAGAGGATCCTTCTCTTTATGGAGCTGCGCCATGGTGCCCTCTACATATGCGGTGGCAGAGCCGATGAGGGCGGTGATCCACATCCAGAACACCGCACCGGCGCCGCCTGTAGAGATGGCCGCCACAACGCCCACCAGATTGCCCATGCCAACACGGGTAGCGGTAGAAACGATCAACGACTGCCAGCCGGAGAGTGCCTTGCTCTCTTTATCGCCCTTTTCCATGCTGACCTTCAGCATATCCGGGAATTTGCGGATGGGCAAAAACTTGGTGCGGATGGTAAAATAGATGCCCGCCGGGATCAACAAAAGAACCAGCAGGGGCAAGCCTAAAGTACCGCCACCGGGCAGAGGAATGGTAAAGAGGTCATTCCAGAGAAAGCCGTAAACGGCGCCAATGGTCTTGATAATAAAGTCCATGTTATCAATTTCCTTTTCCTATTTTCTTTGCAAAATATTTATTTTAAGCCTATGGAAGGCAAAAAACTTATTCTTTGTATTTCAGCATCTCCGGTGCCCAAGCGCGAAGCACCTCGGCCATCGCCGCCGCTTCTTTTTTAGCCCCTGGGAGATCGTGCTCTAAATAGTTGCCGCACTCCACCGAGGTATTGCCGGGAATTTCCCCCTCATAACCGGCAATAAACGCCATCGACTGCTGCACCAATTCAATGGCCTCCCGATGGCTCACGGTATCCCGTACCAAAAGATAAAAGCCGGTGCGGCAGCCCATGGGCCCCACGTATAAAATTTGTTCGGAATACTTGGAATTCCGTGCGTAAGTAGCAAAGAGATGCTCAAAGGTATGCATCACGGGATTGGCGAGATACACCCCACCGTTTGGCTTTTTCATGCGGATATCATAGGTCACCGCGTCGCCGTCGATGCGGGAAAGATACATGCCTCGCTCCAAAACGTCGTGATTAACCGTAAAGCTTGCGATCTTTTTCAAAACAAATCCCTCTTATTTTTTAAATCTTTTTTCCATAACCTTGACCACCTGATAGATCGCGGTGGAGGCGATGGCGTTGGCTAAAAACTCAATAATAAAATTCGGTGCGATCATCACGCAGATGACCCCAAAGAAGCCTGCCATGGTAGTACCCTCGGCAACAACGCCAAAGCCACCGTTGGGGTTGCTGATGAAATAATCCACCAGCAGGGCGCAGCCTGCCACAAAAACGCCGGTATTGATGATGGGGGTAGCCACGGAAGCGGCTACGATGCCCACGTGACGGTTTTTCTTGGCGATCCCGCGATAGATCCAACCGGCGGCAAATCCGGAAAGCCCGGTCTTACCGAGGCAGATCAACAGCGCCATGATCCAGGAGTAGCTCATAATACCCTGCGCCATGGGAGTGAACAATGTCATCACACCGCAGGCAAGACCCAAGATCAAGCCGCCGGTGGGTCCCAACAGCGCTGCGCCCACCACGATGGGGATCAGCGTGAGGTTGATGCCCGCCACCACCGGAATGAAATTCCCGACGTACTGCAGAACGACCACCACCGCCAGTAACAAGCCCAGCTGTGCCAGATACACGGTGCGTGCCCGTCTTTTACTTCTGTCCATATTCCTTTTCTCCTTTCGGGACTATACCCGATGCTGATGCCTCACCCTTTGATGAGTGCATCGCAGTTCATAATTTTATGTTATATGCCCTAAAGCATTTAACACCGTTTTTTGCGGGTATTTTCGTAGATCAGCCGCAGTCCCTTGAGGGTGAGATACGGCTCCGCCTGCATCGTCTGCTTGCAAAGGGGCAGAATCAGTGTACTGAGACCGCCGGTGGCAATGACCGCCGCATTTTCCATACCCGGTTCTTTTCTGAACGCCTCAATAAACCCGTCGATGGCATAGGCATGACCCTGCAGAACCCCTACGGAGATACAGTCAGCGGTATTTTTGGCCACCAACTTTTTCGGAGCCTCCAGCGCCACCACCGGCAGTTGAGCGGTGGCAGAGCGCAATCCCTCCAGCGAGGAGCGGATGCCGGGCAAAATCACGCCGCCGTTCAGTTCTTTTTTGCCGTTGACGGCAAAGACGGTGGTAGCGGTGCCCATATCCACGATGATGGCGGGGATCCCCAGCCGCACCGCCGCGGCGGCGTTGGCGATGATATCGGCCCCCACCTCGGAAGGAGACTCGGTACGGACGGAAAAGCCGGTCTTGACCCCCGTTCCCACCGTCAGCACCCGGCAAGGGCAGATCAGTTGCAACGCCTGCTCAAGGGTATGGGTCAGCGGCGGAACCACCGAAGCGATGGCACAATCGGTGACCTCTTCAACCCCGATGCCTCTCTGCTCCAACACCTGACGCAGCATATTGGCATATTCGTCGGCAGAGCGATGCTCACCCGCAGAAAACCGCACGGTAAAAACAGGCTCTGCCTCTTCGCGAAAGCCCCCTACCGTAATACTTGAATTACCGATATCCACTGCCAACAGCATCGCTACACCTCCCTTATGTCTGCTATTTTAAATAAGGATCTATTTGATCCGGGCGCATGGCTTCTTATTATACAGTTTATCACACTTTAAAGCGTGAAGCAATAAAAAAATAAAAGAAATAAAGCAAATGTGATGAAAAAAAGAGGGCACACATCCGTGAGCCCTCGTTTTTTAGCAATATTCTTCCAAAAAGACACCGTTATTCTTGAGAGTTGCCCGCAGAACGTCGGTATCCAATGCGTTGGCGGGCTGGCCGGTGGCGGCGCTTTGAGCGGCAGCGGTACCGGCGGCCTCCCCCATGGCCATAGCGATAGGGGTGACCCGCACGGCGGCACAGGCCTCGTGGGTGGCGCTGATACAGCGGCCTGCCACGATGAGGTTTTTAGCCTCCTTAGCAACCAGGCTGGCATAAGGGATGGAGTACCAACTGCCGGGCTTCAGATGCTGATGCTGCATAGCGGCGCCGTCGGGGGAATGGATATCGATAGGATAGCCGCCCATGGCAATGGCGTCGGGGAACATCTTATTGGCCAGAAGATCCTCGGCAGTCAGCTTATACAGACCGTTGATCTTACGGCTTT
>CAYLIT010000122.1:735-5558 GCA_964383835.1 uncultured Eubacteriales bacterium | reverse complement strand
GCTTGACATCCTGAACCATATCGTACTTGTCGATATAGGAGGGGTTGTGGCAAGCCACGAAGTCTGCCTTGGAAATGAAGTAGGTAGACTTGATGGGGGTATCACCAAAACGCAGGTGAGAGATGGTTACACCGCCGGACTTCTTGGAGTCGTAAGCGAAGTAAGCCTGAGCATACTTATCGGTATGGTCACCGATGATCTTGATGGAGTTCTTATTAGCACCAACGGTACCGTCGGAGCCCAGACCCCAGAATTTGCAGGAGATGGTGCCTTCGGGAGCGGTGTGAACGTCCAGAGTCTCCAGAGACAGATTGGTAACGTCGTCAACGATGCCGATGGTGAAGTTGTTCTTGGGCTCAGCAGCCTTCAGATTCTCGTAGACAGCGGCAACGCAACCGGGAGTGGTATCCTTGGAACCCAGACCGTAACGGCCGCCAACGACCTTTACGTTCTTGAACTCGCTGTCTGCCAGAGCAGAAACAACGTCCAGATACAGAGGCTCACCCAGAGCACCGGGCTCCTTGGTACGATCCAGAACAGCGATCTTCTGAACGGTCTTGGGCAGAACGGCCAGCAGATGCTTGGTGGACCAGGGACGATACAGACGAACCTTAACCAGACCAACCTTAGCGCCGTTAGCGTTGAGGTAATCGATGGTCTCTTCAATGGTATCGCAAACGGAACCCATAGCAACGATCACGGACTCTGCATCAGCAGCACCGTAGTAGTTGAAGGGCTTGTAATCAGTGCCGATCTTGGCATTGATCTTGTCCATGTACTCTTCCACAACTGCGGGCAGAGCATCATAGTACTTGTTGCAAGCCTCACGAGCCTGGAAGAATACGTCGGGGTTCTGAGCAGAACCGCGCAGTACGGGATGCTCGGGGTTCAGAGCGTTCTTACGGAACTCGTTAACAGCATCCATATCCAGCATCTCTTTCAGATCTTCGTAGTCCCAGATCTCGATCTTCTGGATCTCGTGAGAGGTACGGAAACCGTCGAAGAAGTGCAGGAAGGGAACCTTACCCTTGATAGCAGCAAGGTGAGCAACAGCGCCCAGATCCATAACCTCCTGTACGTTACCGGCGCACAGCATAGCAAAACCGGTCTGACGGCAAGCCATAACGTCGGAATGGTCACCGAAGATGGACAGAGCGTGGGAAGCCAGCGCACGAGCGGAGCAATGAATAACTCCGGGGAGCTGCTCACCGGCGATCTTGTACATATTCGGGATCATCAGCAAAAGACCCTGAGAAGCGGTGTAGGTGGTGGTCAGAGCACCGGCGGCCAAAGAGCCGTGCACGGTACCGGCAGCACCTGCCTCAGACTGCATCTCAACAACCTTTACCTGCTGACCGAACACGTTGACGCGGCCCTCTGCAGACCACTTATCAGTCATTTCAGCCATTACTGAGGACGGAGTGATGGGGTAGATACCCGCAACGTCGGTGAACGCGTAAGAAACGTGAGCCGCGGCGTTGTTACCGTCCATGGTTTTCATTTTTCTTGCCATAATGTCCTCCTTATATAAAATAAAAATTCTTAACCAACAGTTATTTTAACACGAATTTAAGTTCGTGTAAAGGGTCAATTCAAAGAATTTTGCAGAAAAAACATAAATAATTTGATTTTTATTTATTGAAATGCTATAATTTTCTAAAGAAAACAACGCTTGTATTACTTTAGGAGTTGATACTATGGTCTCAAGGATGAGTTCCTTCGGTCTTTTGGGGATCGAAGCCTATCCGGTAACGGTTGAAATCGATATCAGCAACGGTCTGCCCGCCTTCGAGATCGTGGGTCTGCCGGACGCGGCGGTAAAGGAATCCAAGGAGCGGGTGCGCAGCGCCCTGAAAAATTCCGGTTTTGCCTTCCCCGCCAAGCGGATCACCGTCAATCTGGCACCTGCCGATACCCGCAAGATCGGTCCCGTTTACGACCTTGCCATGCTGATGGGCTTTTTAGCCTGCAGCGGCGATATCCGAGGCGATTTCGACGGTATCGGCTTTATCGGCGAGCTTTCTCTTTTGGGTGAGGTACGCTCGGTCAAGGGTGTTTTGCCCATGGCGCTCAAGGCCCGTGAAATGGGGATGCGCGCCCTGATCATCCCCGCCGGAAACGCACCGGAGGTGCAGTACCTGAACGGCATCGACCTCTACCCTATCTGGGACGTACGCCAGGCGGTGGAGCTTCTACAGCAGCCGGGGGTCCTCCCCCCTCTTCAGGCTCTGGAATTCAAGGCGGAAGAGCAAGAAGATTTTCAGATCGATTTTTCCGATATAAAAGGGCAGTTCATCCCCCGTCGCGCCATGGAGATCGCGGCGGCGGGCGGTCATAATGTTCTCATGGCGGGTCCTCCGGGCAGCGGTAAAAGTATGCTGGCCAAGCGGCTCCCCACCATTCTGCCGCCTCTTACCTTTGAAGAGGCACTGGAATGTACCAAGATCTATTCGGTAGCCGGCCATCTCAACCGGGATATCTGCCGGGCACGACCCTTCCGCAGCCCCCACCATACCGCAACCTACGTAGCCCTTTGCGGCGGCGGTCAGACACTGATGCCCGGCGAGCTTTCTTTGGCTCATAACGGCGTGCTTTTCCTGGACGAGCTGCCGGAATTCTCCCCGCAGGTGTTGGATTCCATGCGTTCTCCCCTGGAAGATAACGTCATCTCCATCGCCCGGGCGACCGGCAGTGTGACCTACCCCTGCAACGTCATGCTGGTCTGCGCCATGAACCCCTGTAAATGCGGCTATTTAGGCCATCCCACCAAAAAATGCACCTGCTCCCCCGGCGAGATCCAACGGTACCGCCATCGTATCTCCGGCCCCCTGCTGGACCGTATTGATCTGCATATCGAAGTTCCGGCGATCTCTTACGATGAATTGAGTGCCAAAGCACCCGGAGAGCCCTCCGAATCCATTCGGAAGCGGGTGATTACCGCCCGCCGGCGGCAGGTCGAACGCTACCGTGACGAAGGGATCACCAAAAACGCAGATCTTACCTCACCCATGGTAAAAAAATACTGCAACTTGAGCCCCGATGCGGAACAGCTCTTAAAGCAATGCTTTGATAAACTGAATCTTTCCGCCCGCGCCTATTACCGCATTTTGAAGGTCGCCCGCACCATTGCCGACCTGGCCGGCTCGGAGCAAATAGAACTGGCTCATGTGACCGAGGCCCTGCGCTACCGTAACAACGAGAAAGAAGAATAAACCAAAACGGCTTTGCGGCAGTCGCCGCAAAGCCGTTTTAATTATTCATAGTCTATCGTAACGGTGATCACGTTTGAAAGCGTTCCTTCCGTACCTTTATACAATACATCCTGCATGGTATCGATAACGATCTTCTCCAGATCCCCCGCCTCGTTGACATAGTAAGAACGGGTCTGGGACGCCATATTCCGCCGGATCTCACGCTCGTCGGAATACTCAAACATCTTGGTGACCGCAGAGCTTTTCAGCGTGAAGGTGATCACCTTTTTGCCGTCCTCCTCTGTCATCGTAAGGGATTCGTAAAAATGCTTGCTGTAACGAAAGTCGTTATCAATGCGAAACAGCGAAAGGGTGTTCATATAATTAGTGTCGTGCTTCAGCATCGCCTTGCTGTCCTCCGTCACGTCCACCCATTTTTCCGTTTCCAGATCCATCTGATAAGCCTTGGCACCGTCCCCATAATAGGAGGCCACCAGCGCACCGTCGGTATAGTCATTTCGTTCAAAGGTGACCAAGCCCTCCTCATCGGTGGTGAAATCGTAATCGATCACCCCCAGAGTTTCGGTCTTCTCGATGGTATCCTTATTCTTGGTCTCCACGATCATGGAGGCCTTATTATGAGCGATGCTCTGCTTGACCGCCGCCTCATAAGCCGCAAAGGCCGCGTCAGTCTCAGGCGTATCCTCGAAGGTACTGCAGGAGCAAAGCCCCAATAATAACGCTGCCGCAAGCAGCAAACCGATCCACTTTTTCATTTCTTCACCTCGAACCTATTATAAACCTCTCCCACCAGGATGTCAAGAAAATGCAAAAAGCCCCCGCTCTAAAGCGAGGACTTTTAAATTGACGCGAATTAAGCACCCATCTTATTCAGCTTGATGGTCAGCTTGCTCTTCTTTCTGTTGGAGGTATTCTTAGCAATAATACTCTTTCCGACAGCCTTGTCAATCTTCTTAACAGCAACCTTATAAGCCTCGGTAGCCGCAGCCTTATCACCGGACTCAACAGCAGCGTCGAACTTCTTGATCAAAGTTTTCAGCTCGCTCTTCAGCATTTTGTTCTGCAGGGTCTTTGTCTCGGTAACCAGAACTCTCTTTTTAGCAGACTTGATATTGGGCATTGGATGCACCTCCTTATCCTTAGTTTTCAAATTGCTTAAATATTTTACCACCCTTTCCCTGCAAAATCAAGTGTTTTTTTAAAAAAGTATGGCCAAATCAAGTTTTAGAGCGATTTTTGATTGTTTTGTACAAATTCTTCGTAAACTGTCGAAAAATTTTTTATTATTTTTAATTTTTAACTTGACAACATATTAGAATTAATATATAATGACCTCAATCGGTATGTTAGGAGATTTATAAGATGTTCGCAGGCACCCCCCCGTTCCCCCAGCTTTTAGAAGCGGCCAAAAACGGTGACCCGGCGGCGCAAAATCAGATCATCCTATCTTTGAACCCGTTGTTATTGCGTATTTCTTCTCGCTATTTTATCATCGGCGGTGATAAAGAGGATCTTTTGCAGGAGGCCCGTATCGGATTACATAAAGCGATCCAGGGGTTCGATGCAGAAAAAAATACCGATTTTATTCCCTACGCAAAAACTTGTATCCAT
>CAYLIT010000122.1:0-725 GCA_964383835.1 uncultured Eubacteriales bacterium | reverse complement strand
GCCCTCAATCGTTCGATCGAGTTGGATGCACAGGCATTATTCAGCTATGATAATCCCATGGAAGTTGTGATACGACGCGAGCAGCTCGATTCCGTCCTGGCAGGAATGCAAAGCAAGCTTTCCAAGCTGGAAAAGCAGGTGCTTTTCCTCTATTTAGACGGTTTGTCGTATAAAAAAATCGCTGCGATGCTTCAGATCTCGGAAAAATCCGTTTCCAACGCCCTGTGCCGGATCCGAAGCAAATTATCATAGTTGAATGCCCGTAAAGCTTTGTGGCGGAGCGCCGAATATTCGGAGGGAGCGGTTCGATTCCGTTTAGGGTGAAAAAATATTCTTACCACGAGAGAGGAAAAAACCATGTACGAAGACAAGAATCTGATCTGTAAAGATTGCGGTAACGAATTTGTGTTCACCGCCGGTGAGCAGGAGTTCTATGCAGAAAAGGGCTTCCAGAACGAGCCCCAGAGATGCAAGGCTTGCCGTGACGCCCGCAAGACCGCTGCCAGAGGCGCCAAGACCTTCTATGACGCTGTTTGCGCTGATTGCGGTGCTGAATGCAAGGTGCCCTTCAAGCCCACCGAGGATCGTCCTGTATATTGCAGCGATTGCTTCGCCAAGAGAAAAGAAGCCGAATAATTATATCAGATTATTCAAAGACCACGCCTATCGGCCAATGTCATTAAGTTAAGAATGACAAAAGAAGAGTAAAAATAAAATAGACACAG
>CAYLIT010000121.1:2511-5630 GCA_964383835.1 uncultured Eubacteriales bacterium | reverse complement strand
CGTTGAGATCCGCTGATCGGAATTTTACTCGCAGCTCTGTGAATTTTCGCAGAGCTGTTGTTTTTTTGCAAAAAATCATTTATAATAGATGCATTAAACGTACCGGAGGATGTTCTTATGGCAAGAGATCTGCTTCAGGCAGGTAAGATCATCAATACCCACGCCCTGCGCGGGGATATGCGGATCTTCCCCTATTGCGACAGCGCAGAGTTTCTGTGCGAAGTTAAAAAGTTATATATTGATAACGAACCCTATAAAGTAACCGCCGCCCGGGTCCATAAAGGCCAGGCACTGATCCACCTGAAAGGCATTGAGCGAATTGAAGACGCTGAAAAGCTGGTAGGCAAATTCGTTTATTTCGATAAGAAAGACGTAGACCTGGACGAAGGCCAATTTTTCATTGATGATATTCTCGGTCTCACAGTAAAGGATATTGATACCGATGAGATCTACGGTAAAGTCACCGATGTCATCACCACCGGCGCCAACGACGTATTTGAAGTGACCGGCGACCGGGTACTTTATGTTCCAAAGATCGATGAGGTGGTCATCGAGATCGATCTTGAAAATGAAGTCGTATTAATTCGTCCGTTACAGGGGTTATTTGAATGAAATTTACAGTCATGACCTTATTCCCGGAGATGGTGGACCGCGTGCTGAACGAAAGCATCATCGGCCGGGCAAGAAAAAACGATATTATTTCGGTAGATTGCGTGAACATCCGGGACTATACCCGGGATAAGCACCGTCGGGTGGACGACTATCCCTGCGGCGGTGGCGGCGGAATGGTGATGCAATGCCAACCCATCTACGATTGCTGGCAGGACGTTACCCAAAAAGCAGGTGCGCGTCCCTACACAGTCTACGTTTCCCCTCGCGGCTCGGTGCTGACCCAAAAGAAGGCACGGGAATTAAGCACCCTTCCCCACCTGGCCGTGCTGTGCGGTCACTACGAGGGCGTGGACCAGCGTGTGCTGGACGAGATCATCGATGAAGAGATCTCCATCGGCGATTACGTCCTCACTGGTGGTGAATTGCCCGCCTGTGTGTTGATCGACTGCGTTTCCAGAATGTTGCCCGAGGTGCTGGCTGAAGAAAGTTCCTATGAAAATGAAAGCCACTATAACGGTCTGCTGGAGCACCCCCAGTACACCCTCCCCCGCACCTGGATGGAAAAAGAGGTTCCCTCCCTGCTGATGGAAGGCAACCACCGCCTGATCGATAAATGGAAGCTGGAAGAGTCCATCAAGATCACCAAAAAGATGCGCCCGGATCTCATCCGACGTCCCATACCGGACGGTAAGCGCCTGCGCTTCGTTACTGAAGAAGATCGGATAGTTCTTATCGCTATGATGAATGATTTTTATCACACTCCCGGCGTTCTGCACGAGATCTCGACCGATCATTTCGAAAAAACCATTGATCAATTACTTCAAAACGAGCCCTATGTCAACGGCTATATTATTCAATTCGAGCGCAAGACGGCCGGGTACTGTCTGCTGGCTCACACCTATTCCAATGAAGCCGGTGGGTCAACGGTCTGGATCGAAGAGCTCTATGTTCTGCCGGAATTCCGCGGTCATAAGCTGGCCGATAAGGCGATCCGCGAGCTTTTTAAACTCTACGAGGATACCGCCGCCCGTTTCCGCCTGGAGGTAACGGCAGACAACAAGATCGCTAAAAAGATCTACTACCGACTGGGCTTTAAAAATCTGGACTATCAGCAGATGGTCAAAGAATAACGCAGAAAGGCACCGCTTATGTACTATAAAGACTACGCCAATTATATTGGCATCATCTTCGGTAAAAGAAAAGAAGAGTTGGATGAAAAATTCATCGCCACAAACCGGGAGCTTGCCGCGATTGTAGAGGAACAGCTGCTGGAGCTTTGGGATCCCTTTTCGTTGGAATACGCCGCCGTTGATCGGGTCATTCTCAAAGGAAGAAATGACACAGAAGCGCTTGCAGACTATATTCGCAAAAACGCATATACTTTAGCAGATCTATCAATAAACAGAGCTCTGCGTCAACTTCGCCAGCCGGAGCAGATCGAAAAGCTTCGCCCCTTCCTGAAATGCAAAGAAGAATAAAAAGAACCCGACCCGCCAACGCAATTTGAAATTTTAGGCGAATACCCCGAAACCTTGTTATATTCACGATAAAAAAGGCTGAAAACCGTTGTTTTCAGCCTCTTTTATTTATGGTTGATCGATCATCTTTGCAGAGCCATCCACATATACGGTAACCGCCTGAACTACCGTTCCCTGCTTATCAGCAAACCTGAAGATCCAAGACCCATCAGTATAATTAAATATACCGTTGACCGATTCATATTGCTCGGTATATTTCTTTTTGGCAACGGGTAACGCCCTCCATTCTTCCAGACACCCTTCGGCCACCTGTAAGGAATCCAGGATCTCCATCGCTTTTGCACCATACTCTTTCCACCAATCGTCTGCCCCTTCGCAATAGATCACGTATCGCCCGGGAACGTCGTTGATCGCGATGTAGCTCCAGATCTTGTTGTCATCGTAAGTCCCCATGGTTGCCATGTACTGACCGACATTGACCTTTTCAATGGTCAGTCCGGTCCCGCAGACTCCATCAGAAGACTCCTCAAAACAAACTCTCACTCCGCCTGTTTTCCCCTCAGGCCGATAAAGGATCGAAAAGAAACGCCTGTGCTCTTTTTCGGTATTGAGTTCATACTCCCAGCCCTCCGGGATCTTCAATGAAATATTGGCATAGCCCTCACTGTGTTTTACCGTTTCGGTTTTCTCCGTGATATTCTTGCCGTCCAGCAAGATCTCAATGTTTTCTTCCGTCGCTTCAAAACCTGCCTCCGGCTCGATGATAATATGCCAGGCCGCCATATCATCATCACCGCTTTCCGGCAGAAGCCGATCGATCTCCACCGTGGTTTTTCCGTAAACGGTTGAGATATTTTTCACTTTATGACGGTTGGAACCGCTGGGTTCTTCCACGATCACCATCAAAAGGATCTGTTTTTCGAAATATTCCGCGTCATATTTTTCGCACGCTGCCAAAAAACTGTGCTCCCCATCCCGATCAAATTGATAAATATCTTTATAATTTTGGTAATAAGTATTCAATTCATC
>CAYLIT010000121.1:0-2501 GCA_964383835.1 uncultured Eubacteriales bacterium | reverse complement strand
ATATGCAATGCAGAAAGATCGTCGCGCTCATACCCGCCGTCGGTTCGGATGTACTGTGCTGCGTAACCGAAATCACGCAAAATTGCGCTGGTGTCAACCTGCTCAAAATCATCGTTTTTGCATGAAAAAAGACATAATAATTGCAATAAAATCAACGCAAACGCTATCACTTTCTTCATATACTGCGCCCTCGACCTTTCACTTATAAGTTACAGTAAATCAACACGTTAAGTTACCGTTCTATCATGTATACGATATAGCAAATCGAAACGTTGCACAAAAAAGAAACCATCGGAAATTATTCCAACGGTTTCTTCGCATTTATTACCAACGCGGGCCGCCGCCCATATGGCCGCCACCCATGCCGCCTCCTGGGCCACCCATGCCGCCTATATTTCCACCCATTCCGCTGGAGCCGTATACCGTTCCGGTCATGGTGATATCGGCCGACGAAGAGCCCACCTTTAAGGTATAGGTTCCGCCGTTTTTAATAGAAGAATAGCTGATCATTACACAGGAAAAGTCACGTTCAGCAGTATGGGTCAGCAAAACTTTTCCCCTTTCATCCAGCAATTCAATTTTCGTACCGGCAGACTGAGAGCCGGCGCTCAGCATGATCACGCCCTGGGTAGACGAGGTGCTGAAATTCTGCGACATTCCGGTGGAACCGGTCCCGATGAAGGTGCCGCCGTTAATATTACCAACGCTATCGAAATCCAATATTGCAGTATCGCCGCGGTTGGCACCGGCAACGGTAATGTGACCGCCGGTAACGGTCAAGGTGCCGTTGGCATCCAGTCCGTCGCCGTCCATTTCGATATAAAGTTCTCCGCCGCTGATGGTGATGGAGCCGGTGGAGGAGCTGAACTGCCCCATACCGGGCCGCATCATACCGCCTTCGTTTGAGGTATTATTTCCGCCAGCGGCATTCAAACCGTCATCACTGGCGCAGATCGAGAGCTTACCTCCCTTGATCACCAAATCGGTGGCTTCAAGCCCTTCATAGCTTTTTGTTACATTCAGCACGGTGCTATCGCCGGAGATCTCAAGATCCGTATCCGCATGGGCCCCATCATCGCCTGAGGAAAGGGTGTAGTTGCCGCCGGAGATGGTGATGGTCCCGTTGGAATGGATACAATCATCCCGGGACTGAATATCAAAGGTGCCGCCGGTGATATAAATATCGGAACCCGCCTTCAACCCTTTATAGGATTCTTCGGTGGAGGAAAGAGAGGTTCCGCTACCGCCGCCGGAGGTGATCTGAAGATCAACCTCTTCGATATTCAACACCGTTTCCGCCTGAATACCGTCATTTCCTGCGGTGATCTGTAATGCCCCGCCGTAAAGATACACATAACCTCTGGAGGAATCTTCGGTATTATCAGCGCGTATCCCGTCGCTTCCGGCGGTCAGCACCACATTTCCGCTGTTGATCTTCACGCAATCCTTGCCGTTCAGCGCCACCCCCTTGGAGGTCACGCGCAGGGTCCCGGAGGAAAGAATAAGATCGTCCTTGGACACGATCCCGTGCTTATAATTTCCGAAAACCTCCAGGGCACCTGTACCGTTGACGGTGAAGTCTGCCTTGCTGAATATCGCGCCGTCCAAGGTGGAATCGCTATCGGTAATATTATAAGAAGATCCGTCCGAAAGGGTGTTGACGGTGCCTGCAGCCAAAGTCAGCGTCACCTTTTTGGCCGCACGGACATAGATAGCCGGGCCGTTGCTGTTTTGGATGGTAGCGCCGTCCAGGATCAAGGTAACCTCTTCTCCGTCGGCATCCACCAGGATCATCACATCCTCTTTCGTGCCGGTCAGCGTATAACCGCCGCCGGCTGTGATCTCATAATTCTTTGATCCTGTTACTGTGTCTGGCAGTTGAACCGTTTCGCTTTTTTGGTTTTCTTCAACAGTCGTATCGCTTTCATCAAATTCAAATTCCATCCCGGAGGTATCAGCCTTATCGATGACATGGTCGCTTTCGGCTGTTTGTTCCGTTTGCTTTCCGCATCCACTGATCATAGCCATCATCAACGCAAGGAAGATGAAGCATGTAAAATATCGCTTCATTAAGATCCACCTTTACAATTCATTTCCTGTGGTATCCTGGGCAGAAACAAAGATCTCCAGATTGCCGTTGCGGCAACGAAGCTGATCGATCATCTCTTTTTCCATAGCAGGATCCCGCAGAACGATTTGATATGTAAGACGGAACATACTACCCATATTGGTGGTCTTCACCCGTGCAAGCTCGTGAGAACGGGTATATTTTTCGAACACATCGTCAAAAACACCGGTATAATCCAGATCTTCGGGGATGGTAACAGTAAGGGTCTTATAGGTGGCAGAATTGCGCTTCGTGCCGAAATCGATGCGGTTGTAAATCAAAAATACAATGCACATCACGGCGGCGAAGAGCACGGCAAAGCCTAAATAGCCCATCCCCGCCGTAAGACCCGTGCCCATCGCCAAAAACAGCATCCAGATCTCTTTAGCAGAGC
>CAYLIT010000120.1:0-5630 GCA_964383835.1 uncultured Eubacteriales bacterium | reverse complement strand
AGCCAAGTGTTGTTAAAAACACTTGGCATTTTTTTACTGCTTCATTAAGATCTTAACACCGTCTTTGCCGTCCTCCAGCATGACGCCCATGGCGGCAAGCTGATCACGGATCTCGTCGGCCTTAGCAAAGTCTTTGGCGGCACGGGCGGCGGTACGCTCCTCTACCAGCTTCTTGACCTCTTCGGGAACTTCTACTTCCTGCTCGCCGGTGACGATATTCAGCACACCGGTCAGCTCACAGAACAGCTCCTTCATGGCATTGAGGAATGCCAAGGAATGGGTTTCTGCCAGCTGGGTATTGATCCAGCGGGTCAGGTCAAAGATGGCAGAAAGGGCATCGGCGGTGTTGAGGTCATCGTCCATCTTTTCTAAGAATTTTTCCTTGAAAGGAGTCATCTCTTTCAAGAGTTCTTCCTCTTCGGCACTCAGCTTACCGCTGGCCGCTTTGATGGAATACTCCAGGTTGTTCTTGGTGGTATAAAGCCGCTGCAGGCTGGCCTTGGCCGCCTCCAGAACGTCCTTGCTGTAGTTGATGGGGCTGCGATAGTGGGAAGAGAGCATGAACAGACGGATGGCTTCGTAGCCGTAGGCTGCTGCCGCATCCCGCACGGTGAAGAAGTTGCCGGCAGATTTGCTCATCTTGCGGTTATCCACGTTGATATGGCCGTTATGCAGCCAGTAGTGGGCGAAATCACAGCCGTTGGCCGCCTCACTCTGGGCGATCTCGTTTTCGTGGTGGGGGAAGATCAAATCCACGCCGCCGCAATGGATATCGATGGTCTTGCCGAGGAACTTGCAGGCCATGGCAGAGCATTCGATATGCCAGCCGGGACGGCCCATGCCCCAGGGAGAGTCCCAGGCAGGCTCACCGGGCTTGGCGGCCTTCCAGACAGCGAAGTCCATGGGATCCTCTTTCAGATCGTTGACGTCGATGCGGGCGCCGCTTTCCAGCTGATCCATGGGCAGGTGGGAAAGCTTGCCGTAGTCCTTGAACTTTTTGGTGGAATAGAATACGTCCCCGCCGGATTCGTATGCATAGTCCTTTTCGATCAGATCTTCGATGATCTTGATGATATCACCGATGCAATGGGTGGCACGGGGATGAACGGTAGCCTTGCCAACGCCCAAGCCTTCGGCATCGGTATAGTATTCCTGAATAAAGCGGTCACCCAGCTCGGCCAGGGTGCAACCCTCTTCATTAGATTTTTTGATCATCTTATCGTCCACGTCGGTGAAGTTCTGGACGAATTTCACCTTATAGCCGCGATACTCAAAATAGCGGCGCAGAACGTCGAAGGTGATGAAGGGGCGGGCGTTACCGATATGGAAATAGTTGTAAACGGTGGGGCCGCAGGCATACATCAGCACCTTGCCGGGGGTGATGGGTACGAATTCTTCTTTCTGACGGGTCAGGGTGTTAAACAGTTTCATACTTTATTTTTCCTCCAATTTTTTCTCAAGTTCTTCGATCTTTGCAGTCAGGCGGGCAAATTCCTGGGCGATGGGGTCGGGGATGTGGACCTGGTCCAGGTCGTCCTCTACTTTTTGCCCGTTCTGCCGCACCACCCGGGCGGGCACACCCACTGCCGTGGAGTGGGGCGGGATCTCCTCCAGAACTACCGCGTTGGCGGCGATCTTACTGTGACTGCCGATGGTAAAGGGGCCTAAAATCTTGGCACCGCTCCCCACCATGACGTGATCCTCCAAGGTGGGGTGGCGTTTGCCGGTGTCCTTGCCGGTACCGCCCAGGGTCACCCCCTGGTACAGCATACAGTAATCACCGATGACGCAGGTCTCACCCACCACGATGCCGGTGCCGTGGTCAATGACCAGCCCCTTGCCGATGGTGGCTGCCGGATGGATCTCCACCCCCGTGCGGAACTTGGCGTACTGGGAGACCCAGCGCGCCAGAAAATACCGTTTGTGACGGTATAGCCAATGAGATAAGCGGTAAAATAACACCGCATGAAAGCCGTTATAGAGCAAGAAAATTTCAGCCTTGCTCCTTGCGGCCGGATCCCGCTCCATAAAAGCGTTCAGATCCTCACGCACTTTCTTGAACATAAAAACCTCCAATAAAAAAACACCTCTGCGAAGTTGCAGAGGCGCAGAAACATTCCACTCGGTTCCACTCTGATTTGTTTCTCAAAGTTCCTTATAACGTAGGATGCCGCCTTTCACTCGTGCAAAAGGGATACACTGCGGAGCGCACGCTTGGGGAAGCTCACAGCTTATCGGGCTTTCAGCCGCCGACCCGACTCTCTGAAAAGAGGAATTTCCTTACTATTTCCGCAGGGGTTTAATTCATTATATGATAAGGAAGGGAAAATTGCAAGTCTTTTTCGTTGGATTTTTGCACCAGGCGAGGCAAATATTGCGAAAATCTTTAGTTTTTTACAAAATTCTTCACACTTTTTTCATGAATATGCGTTATAATATAGACGAAAATAGATCAGGAGGATAAAAATCCATGAATGAATATAATTTTGATCCCTTGACCGGCCAGCCTATCAAAAAGGAAGAGCCGACGGTGGAGGCAGTCCCCACCGAGGCCCCTGCGGCGGAGCCGGTGAATGAGACTGCGGCAGAGCCGATGAGCGAGCCTGTGGGCGAGACCACCTATCATTACGTTCGCCCGGAATTCGGCGAGACGAGGTTCAACGAGCCGGAGCCTGCTCCCGAACAGACCTATACTCAGCCGGAGCAACCCTATACTGCTCCCGAACAAACTTATACAGCTCCTGAGCAACCCTATACGGCGCCCGAGCAACCCTATACGGCGCCCGAGCAGCCTTATTACGGCTATTATCAGCCGCCGAAGCCCAAAAAGCCCAAAAAGGAACCCAAGCCCATCACCATGAAGGTGTTTATTCCGGTGATCGCGGTGGTGGCGGTCTTTTCGCTGATCCTGGGTGTGGCCGGCGGATTTTTGGGCGCCACGTTGCAGGGTGGCTCCCCCATCGCCACCGGCGGTACGGCGGTGATCTATAAGACCACCAAGCTGAAGGATGCCGACGGCGGCAACGCCAAAGAGACCCTCACCGTCCCCGAGGTGGCGGCCTTGGTGAAAAACAGCGTGGTGGAGATCACCACCGAGCAGATCGTCACCGGCTCCTTTATGCAGCAGTACGTCAGCGAGGGCGCCGGTAGCGGTGTCATCATTACGGAAGACGGTTATATCGTGACCAATCATCACGTTATCGACGGCGCCACCAACATCAACGTGCGGCTGGCCGACGGCACCGAGCATTCCGCCAACCTTATCGGCACCGATGCCAAATCTGACCTGGCGGTCATCAAGGTGGAGGCCACCGAGCTGACTCCCGCCGCTTACGGCAGTTCTGCGGAGCTGGCGGTGGGAGAAACGGTGGTGGCGGTGGGCAATCCCCTGGGCGAGCTGGGCGGTACCGTAACCAGCGGCATCATCAGCGCCCTGGATCGTGAGATCACCATCGATAGCACCACCATGCGCCTGTTGCAGACCGATACCGCCATCAACCCCGGCAACTCCGGCGGTGGGATGTTCAATACCAGCGGTCAGTTAGTGGGTATCGTCAACGCCAAGTCCGCCGGCGAGGAGATCGAGGGCTTGGGCTTCGCCATCCCCATCGATACCGCCGCCAAGGTGGTAGAAGATCTGTTGCAGGTGGGCTATGTGACCGGCCGCGTGGATCCCGGCTTCACCTTTGTGGAGATCAATGATGCCATGACCGCTATGATGTATCGGGTCAGCGAGATGGGTCTTTATATTTCTGCCGTAGGGACGGATAGTGATGCGGCCAAGGCCGGGTTCCAGTCCGGGGACTATGTGGTTTCCGTGGAGGGAACCAAGGTCTCCACCGAGGCGGAGGCCAACGCCATCATTGATTCCAAAAGCGTGGGCGATACCCTCACCATGGTCATCAAGCGCAGCGGCACCGAGCAGACCATGACCCTCACCTTAAGCGAATACGTTCCCTCTGCCACCAATAAACAAAATCAGACTCAAACCCAAACACAGACTCAAACGCCCACTCTTCCGGGTTTTGGTAATTTCTTTGGTTTTTGATGAGCGAATAATAAAACCCCCATGCGGTAAAAACCGCATGGGGCCTTATTTTTTGAAAACGGAACGGTCACATTGTGAGTAAAATGTGACACAGAGATAGAACTTGATGTAGAGAAAGAAGGACTTAGCAGTCTTCTTCCGGAACGACCCGACCGACTGTTGAAAACTGTATTATTTTTTAAGGGGATATTCAAAGACGGTGCGGAAAAGATCCTCCCGCACGCCGGGTTTAAGCACCTTTTGGATTTCGATCTTGCCCTGACGGCAGAGATCGGAGAGTACCGCCCAGGTGACAGCATTATTTTGCGGAGCGTCTCCTCCCTTAAACAGGGCGGTCACCTGCTTGCTGAAATGGTAGTTCTCTTTTTCGATTTGTTCGAGGATCACCTCACGGGCTCCGTGCCAGATCTCGGGGGTGACGGGGGAAACGGTAAAGGGCGGATCTTTGAAGGGCTTTACGGTAATGCCCTCACAGGTCACCGTTCCCTTGGAGAGCGGGGGGAGAAGGGTGTAATGCTCGGTGTGCTCCGCAAAGGCGATGGGGGCCGATGCTATGCAGACACCGTGGTCGGTCAGCCCCACGTACATGGGAAAATTCATCCGGCAAAAGCTGATACGGTCGGGGGTGGTGTCCGAAAGCATCAACACCATATTTTCGCCGCTCAGCTCGCAGATGCTTTTTTCCAGAGCCTCGGCGGGCTCCATCCCTTCTTCCAAAATCTTCATGCTGACCAGCTGAGTAAGGCAGTCGGTTTTTTGATAGACCCGCTCCCCGTCCCAAGGGTGCTTCAGGTGGGCAGGCTGTTCGTCCATCCTTACACCGCTCTTTAAGGGGTAGCCCGCCGCCTTGATCTTTTCAAGGACGATGGGGTATTGCTCCATATTACGCTCATGACAACAGCCGTTCATGCCGTTGAGGATCAGGGCGGTTCGTACCACCCCCTCCTGCTCACAGGTAAAGGGGTGCGCCCAACTGTCTACGGGGACACCGTTGGGCGTACGGCTATGAATAATGCCGATATTGCCCGGCAGCTCCATGCAATCGGTCTCTGCCAAAAGACGGTCCAAATTACCCACCAGCTTGCGGTAGTGGATCTTGCCTTCGTGGAGGGTGGCGATGCCGGTAAAGCACCCTGCATTCATTCCCTCCATCTTGCGGAGCATTTCGATCAGAAGCGGTGCCGCTCTTTTGGTGCCGTTATAGCCTGCGATCATACACATGACGTTTTATCCTTTCCAGACGATTTTAAAATGGGTCTTGTTTAGCCCTTCCCGCACGCCGGGGAGGGTCTCTTTGATCATTTCGACTTTACCCTGACGATAGAGATCGCTCAATACCATCCAGCTGATGGCATTTTTTCGGTACAATCGGCTTCGTCAAATTGATCGAGAAAGGCTGTGCTCCAAGGACGAGCCTGTGCCTGAATCATTTTCGGAATCTCCTCATAGGCAGCGTGGGCGACCTTAGGTGTAATGGGAGCTACGGTAAAGGGCGGGTTGGGCATCTTTTTGACGGTAAAGCCGTCTTTTGTCACCGTACCGGTGGAGAGGGCGGGCAGAAGATGATAGCTTTCGGTGTGGT
>CAYLIT010000119.1:0-5653 GCA_964383835.1 uncultured Eubacteriales bacterium | reverse complement strand
GGTACAGACCCTTGAGGGTACCCCTGCTTTTGTACACGGTGGCCCCTTTGCTAATATTGCTCACGGCTGTAACTCTGTTATCGCCACCAAGATGGCAATGAAGATGGGTGACTATGCTGTCACCGAGGCCGGCTTCGGTGCAGACCTGGGTGCTGAAAAGTTCCTGGATATCAAGTGCCGTATGGCCGGGCTTACCCCCGATGCTGTGGTGATGGTTGCGACCATTCGTGCTCTTAAGATGCACGGCGGACTTGCTAAGACCGAACTGAATACCGAGGATCTGGCCGCTCTGGAGCGGGGCGTTCCCAATCTCCTGCGCCATGTGTCCAATATCAAGAACGTTTATAAGCTGCCCTGCGTGGTGGCTGTCAACCGTTTCCCCACCGATACCGATGCTGAGATCAACTTCCTGATCGAGAAGTGTAAGGAACTGGGCGTTAACGTGGTACTCTCTACCGTGTGGGCAGAGGGCGGTAAGGGCGGCGAAGCTCTTGCACGTGAAGTGGTTCGCCTCTGTGAAGAAGAAAAAGGCGATTTCACCTTTAGCTATGAGGATGATACCACTATTGCAGAAAAGATTGAGGCTATCGTTACAAAGGTTTATGGCGGTGTAGGTGTCAATATCCTGCCTGCTGTTCAAAAGCAGATCGATCGTCTGACCGAACTTGGCTACGGCAATCTGCCGGTTTGTATGACCCAGTACAGCTTCTCTGATGACCCCACCAAGCTGGGTGCTCCCGAGGGCTTTACCGTTACCGTTCGGAACGTGAAGCTCTCTGCCGGTGCCGGCTTTATCGTAGCGTTGACCGGTGATATCATGACCATGCCTGGTCTGCCCAAGCGGCCTGCTGCTGAGCGGATCGACGTGGATGAAAACGGCGTCATCACCGGCTTGTTCTAAGAATCAAAGGCAGTACGGCTTTAATACCGTACTGCCTTCTTTTGTGAGGAAAAATCAATGAAACTATTGTTCAAGCAACGTCTTTTTTCTTGGTTCGACAGTTATGACATTTACGACGAGGCAGGGCAGACGGTGTATACCGTAAAGGGTCAGCTTTCTTGGGGCCACTGCCTGAAAATCTTTGATTCCGCCGGAAATGAAATCGGGACTGTAAAGCAAAAGATCTTTACGTGGTTACCTAAGTATGAAATGTATCTGGGGGATCAGTATATTGGTTGTATCAACAAAGAATTTACTTTTTTCACACCGAAATATAATATAGATTGCAACGGTTGGAACGTGGAGGGGAATTTCTTTGAATGGGATTATCAAATAACAGATCCCTACGATCAAAATATTGCCACTGTAACCAAAGAACTTTGGAATTGGACCGATACTTATGTCATTGACGTTTGTAACCCGCAGGATGCCCTTTGTGCCCTGATGCTGGTGCTGGCTATTGATGCAGAAAAATGCTCCAGAGATTCTTGAAGCCTCCCTTGTTTGTTGACGGAATTCGGTCGCAATGATAGACTATAATCGATTGTAATATGGAGGATTTAGCATGAATATCTGTGTCTTAAATAAGAACGAAACCATGCTTTATGCGGCAGAGGAACTGCAAAAGTATCTTATGATGATGGATGAGACCTTGACCGATGAGGTGGGGATCGTACTTTCTGTAAAGAAGTATGAAAATATCGACCCTATGGTAGAGGATATTATCGAGATCGATATTGAAAAGATGAAGGGCACCATCTCAGGCAGTAACGAGCGCAGCGTTCTGATGGGCGTCTATAATTTCTTGAAATCAGCGGGTTGCCTTTGGGTTCGTCCCGGTAAGCTTGGGGAGCGTATTCCTAAAAAGAAGATGACCGATCATAGCTGTAAATTCTATAAAAAAGCCGACTTCGCTTTCCGTGGTGAATGCATCGAAGGTGCACCCGGTCTTGAAAATATCATTGAAACGGTGGAATTTCTGCCTAAGATCAATGCCAACCTCTTTATGATGGAATATATCGTTCCGTATAATTATATCAGCCGTTGGTATAAGCACCCCTCCAATCCCTATAAAGAGGATGAGGAGGTCACCTTTGAGGATTCCCGGGAATTGGTCTATCAGATGGAAATGGCCATCAAAAAGTGCGGTCTGCAGCTTCATTCTCTGGGCCACGGCTATATCTTCGAACCCTACGGTCTGACTTATCGTACTCGTGAGGATACCTATTGTCCCGATGAAGAAGCACAGGGCGTCCTGGCGCAGATCGGTGGTAAACGGTTTTTGTTTAAGGATGCTCCCAATCAGACCCAGTTCTGTATGTCCAACGAAACCGCCCGCAAAAAAATCGTAGACTATCTTGTGGGTTATATCGAGAATAAGCCGTATATCGATTTCCTTCATGTATGGCTTTCCGATAGCCGCAATAACCATTGCGAATGCGAAGAGTGCAGTAAGAAGATCCCTACGGATTTTTATGTCATGATGCTCAATGAGCTGGATGCGGTGCTGACCGAAAAAGGGATCGACACGAAACTGGTCTTTATCATGTATACCGATACCTATTGGGCGCCCGAAACCGTGAGCCTCAATAACCCCGGACGTTTTATCATGACCACCGCCACCACCGGCCGTGACCGCAGTAAACCTTATCTTCCGGACCGTTATGATGAGGAATTGCCCGCATATCAGCGTAACGGCAATCTTTTTGACGTGACCATGCCCATCTGCCTTTCCTTTGCAGATAGCTGGAAGAACGTATTCGGCGGCAAAAAGTTCCTTTTCGAATACCATTTTTGGATGGATCATTATACCGATCCCGGTTATATGCATTTCGCCAAGAATATCTACGATGACGTCCGCAGTCTTTCTGATATCGGTTTTGACGGTATCATGGACGATAAGACCCAGCGTTCTTATTTTCCCACCGGTCTGCCGATGGCGGTTTATGGCGAAACGCTTTTTGAGCGGGAACTGGATCTTGAGGCTTATACTAAGCTGTATTTCGAAAAAGCCTTCGGCGCAGATGGCGAGGCGGCAAGAGCTTACCTTGAAAAGGTGAGCGCCATCTTTAATCCCGATGAACTGCGGGTCTCCGACGATATCGTGGTGGTGGATACCGGCACCGGCGCCATTGAAAAGAAGATGGGCTTTGTCAATAATCCTGCCACCGCCGCAAGACTGGCCGGGTTAGAGGAGCATCTTGCCACCTTTACCGATACCATTAAAAGAAACCTTACTGCAGAAGATCCCTGCGTGCGGGAATCCTGGCGTATTTTACTGCTTCATCAGGATTATTGCCGCCATACCGCAAGAATTTTGCTCGCTATGGCAGAAAACGATAAGGATAACGCCGTTCTTGCTGTGGATGAGATGAACGAATGGCTGGCACGGCATGAAGATGAATTTCAGCCTTATCTGGATCTGGAACTCTGCAATGTGAGAAACAATCGTCTCATGAAGAAGATGCAATGAGGTGAAATATGAATATTCGTATTAAAGAACCGAACGAAACCCTGCTTTATGCAAAAGAAGAACTGAAAAAGTATCTTTTGATGATGGATCCCACTTTGTGGTGAAAGAGTATGAGGGCATCGATCCCATGCTGGATGATATCATTGAGGTGGACGTTGAAAAATGAAGGGTACCATCTCGGGCAGCAATGAACGCAGTGTTCTGATGGGGGTTACACCTTTTTGAAATCTGCACGCTTTTTTGACACGCTGAAAAATAACTGCAATGCATAAGCATTGCAGTTATTTTTATCCAAAAACTTCGATAGCGCCGATCAGTTCAAGAACATTATCATCAATTTCCGTTCTGCCGTAGGTGTCAAAAAAGCGGTCACGATATTGATCAGTCTTCAAATTATAGTTTAAAGTCCATGCGCCCCAAAAGAGATCCACATGCCGATCCCCGATCCCGCCGTTGCCAAGATCGATAAATCCGCTGAATTTCCATTGATCCAGCATAATATTCGGCAGGCAGTAATCGCCGTGCAGTAAGGTGTCGGTCTTTAGAAGGTGTTTATGCTGTTGAATGTAGCTCCACGCCTCATCAGCATCGTTAAACGGTAGCAGGGAATAGGAGGGGTCATAAAGACCTTTTTGATAGTTTTCTTCAGCGGTTTGAAGGTATCTCTCGGTGTGGTTCACCGGGCAATCGTCGGTGGCCAGGCTGTGAAGCAGATGCAACTGCTCTGCCAGGATATTGCACAATCGCTTTGGCTCTGCAAGATAGGCGGCAAGGGTACAATCCTCGCCCGGCATCCGGGCGGTCAAAAGCCAATCCAGATCGGCGGAATAGTAATCCAAAACCGCAGGGCCCAAGCCTTTTTCGTGGTAAAAACGGGTCAGAACAGCCTCTTTTTCCAGAGTACCTTTTGCAGAGGATTTTAAATAATATCCACCGTCTTTATCGATGAAAAGGACGGTTGCCTGAGGGGAACAACTGCTGTCGTAGAACTCCGCATCCTTAAGAAATGGGTGGAGCCGGGAAGGAAAATTTTCAACTTTTATGTTCGCTTTCGTTCGTTTCATAAGAAAAATTATACCACTTTTTGAAGGAAAAAGTATCAAAAAATTGCAAAAATATAATGATTTTGTTCAAAATTAAATTCCCCCTTTCAATTGCAGTATCTTTTTGGTAAAATAAAGGCAGTTCAGCAAAGGAGAAAAAGCCATGATACTGAAAAACTATTTTGAAGACCCATCGGTGTTACATATCGGTACCTGTCCCAACCGCAGCTACTACGTTCCCTGTGCCGATCGCGATGAAGCGGATGCCACTTGCGCCCGCAGTGCGTCCTCCCGCTTTCAATCCTTGAACGGTGAGTGGGAGTTTAAGTATTACCCTTCGGTCCGTGATTTGAAGAAGGAACCCTGGTTGCCGGGGGATGATGCGGTTTATGACCATATCGAGGTACCTTCTTGCTGGCAGATGAAGGGGTATGACCAAATTCAATATACCAACGTGCGGTATCCATTTCCCTTTGATCCACCCTATGTCCCTATCGAAAATCCCTGCGGTGTCTATAAAACCTCCTTTGAGGTAAAGGCGGGGGAGATGCGCACCTTTGTTAACTTTGAGGGTGTGGACAGTTGTTTTTATCTCTATGTCAACGGTAAGTTCGTGGGCTACAGTCAGGTATCCCATTGCACTCATGAGTTTGAATTGACCGATTTTGTAACTGACGGAAAGAACGAAATGACCGTGATCGTGCTGAAATGGTGCGACGGCTCGTATCTTGAGGATCAGGATAAGTTTCGTTTTAGTGGAATTTTTCGTGAAGCATATTTACTTTACAGATCAAAAGACCATATTCGGGATATTTTTGTGAAAACCGCGTGTGATTTTGCCGAAAAAACCGCAAAAGTCAGCGCTGAGCTTGATTTCAACGGTAATGTTGAGGTGCAATATTCCTTGGTCGATGCCGAAGGCGTGACGGTTGCTGCCGGCATCGGCGCGCCTGAAATTATCCTCAACGACGCTCATTTTTGGAATGCAGAGCACCCCTATCTTTATACCCTGTATCTTGAAACGGCAGGGGAAATCATTGCAACCAAAGTGGGCTTGCGCGAGATCTGTGTGCGCCACGGCGTGGTCTATATCAACGATGTAGCCATCAAATTCCGCGGTACAAACCGTCACGACAGCTCACCCACCGGCGGTGCCACGGTGACTTATGATGAGATGTTGCGTGATCTTTATATGAT
>CAYLIT010000118.1:0-5668 GCA_964383835.1 uncultured Eubacteriales bacterium | reverse complement strand
TCTTTTATTATACCAGAAACGGGGGTCTTTGTATAGTTTTTTGACAGTCTGAAAATACGGTAGAAAACTTTGTTTTCTACCGTATTTTTACTTTAAAATCTCTTGAATAAAAGCGGCGACGGAGGGGATGCTTTTGCCGACTTTTTCAATGGTCTCGGGGTTGCCGGTCTCGATGGCGGCACCGTGGTAGGGCAGAAGCATGGAGAGGTCGTTTTTATTGTCGCCCACGGTATAGCAATTTTCGAGGTCTATCCCGAAGATTTTGGCGGCATCCGCTACGCCCGTTTCCTTGCTGACTCCCCGAACGGTACAATCGATATAAGCACCGTTGATATGAGCGGTGACGTCATCAGTATTCTCTTCTACCCATGCGGCAAACTCTGCCGCTACGTCGACCCGCCCTTTAAAGGCGGCACCGAACTGGGTGAGGTCGGTGATCTTTTCCGCTTCTTCACGGGTAATATTGGTTCGTGCGATATTTTGAATATCGTGGATCAGCAGACGTCCCTTTTGATCATGCAGATGAAAAATAGTACACTCCAGCTCATGGGCGTGCTGCAGCAGAGCGGGAAGATGCTCCGCAGGAAAGGGATGGCGAAAGGCAAAGGTTCCGTCCTTTTTTAACGCGCTGCTCCCGTTTCCCGTAATCAGCAGATCGGGAGAAAGACCCCATTTCTGCATCTCTTCTGCAGCTGCCTGAGGGGCTCTGCCGCTGCACAGGCAGAAGATATGCCCCGCCTTTTGCCAGGCGGCAATGGCGGCGCGGTCCTCGTCGCTGACCTGCTTTTGGCGCAGGAGGGTTCCGTCAAAATCACTTGCTAATAAGTATTTCATAATTTCTCCTAAAAAGGGATGATGCGCCGCATCATCCCTTGATCTTTTATATATCGTTGCGGATCAGATCGGCCAGGGTCTCCCGTTGCACGACGATGCGGCTTTCGCCGCCCTTCAGCATGACGATGGGCAGGCGGGGGATACGGTTGTAGTTGGAGGCCATGGAGTAGTTATAGGCGCCGGTGGTCAGCACCGCCAGCACGTCGCCCCGGGCGATGGAGGAGGGGAGAGAAACGTTCTCCTGAATAATATCGCCGCTTTCACAGCAACGGCCTACCACCGAGCAGATGAAGTCCTTCTCTTCGTTCAGCTTTTCTGCCGCTAAAACGGTGTAATCGGCGCCGTAGAGGGCGAATCGGGGGTTATCGCTCATACCGCCGTCTACCGAAACGTAATTCTTATAGCCGGGGATCTTTTTGATGGTACCTACAGTATAAAGGGTTAAGCCCGCATCGGCTACGATGCTTCTGCCCGGTTCCATGCGCAGGGCAGGGAGAGGCAGATTTAAGGCGGTGCACTTGGCTTTGACTGCCTTTGCTACCTCGTGAATGTTGGCGGCGATATTGAGGGTGGGATCGCTTTCCAGATAGCGTACGCCGTAGCCGCCACCCAAATCCAATTGGCGGGCGGTGTAGCCGTACTTTGCTTTGATATCTGCGATGTAGTCCAGCATGATCTCGGCCGAGCGGAAGAAGGTATCGGAATCAAAGACCTGGGAGCCTACGTGGCAATGGAAGCCGACTAAATCGATATGGGGCAGGCTCAGGGCTAATTTCGTGATACTTTCGGCCTGGCCGGTCTCGATGGCAGAGCCGAATTTGGAGTCTACCTTGCCGGTGTTGATGGCTTCGTAGGTATGGGTGTCGATGCCGGGGGTCAGCCGTAGCAATAACTGTTGACGGATACCCTTTTGAGCGGCAATGCGGTCGATGGCCAGTACCTCTTCTTCATTATCGGCCACGAAGTAGCCAACCCCACGCCCGATGGCGAAGGCAATATCTTCATCGGTTTTGTTGTTGCTGTGGAAGTAGGCTTTGTCCATGGGAAAGCCGGCCTCGGAGGCGGTGAAGATCTCACCCATAGACACTACGTCGATGCCTAAGCCTTCGCTGCCTACGATACGGTAGATTTCTTTGAAGGAGGCCGCCTTGCTGGCGTAGAGAGGCAGAGCCTCCTCACCGAAGGCCTCTTTCATGGCGTTGTAATAGATTTTGCAGTTTTCACGGATGCGGTCCTCATCCATCAGATAGAGAGGAGAGCCGTATTGCCGCAACAGGTCGGCGGCGTCCTGCCCCGCAAAGAACAGGCGTCCGTCTATTACAGAAAGGTTGTTGCAGATCATGCGTTGTTTCCTTTGGGTTCAAATTCTTTATAGAGGGCTTGCAGAGCGGACAGGAGGTCTGCTTCTGCGATGCCGACGATGATATTCAGCTCGCTGGAGCCCTGGTCGATCATGCGGATGTTGATATTCTCGCGGGCCAGGGCGGTAAAGACGCGGGCCGCCACACCGGGGGAGCTGACCATATTCCGTCCCACCACTGCCAGCATGGCCAGGTGGTCGTAGACACGAATGGTATCGGGGCAGACTGTACGCTTTAAGTCGGCCACCACCGTATCCAGCTTGCTCTCTAAAGCGGAGGTATTGACCACCACCGTCACCGTATCGATGCCGGAGGGCAGGTGCTCAAAGCTGATGCCCCGACGCTCCAGGGTCTCCAAAACCCGACGGCCGTAGCCAAGCTCGGAGTTCATCATGTCTTTTTCGATAAAAATAGCAGTAAAACCGGTCTTGCCGGCAATGCCGGTCACCAACCGATCGGTGTTCTTTTCTTCGGCCTGCGGCACGATCATGGTGCCGTGATCCTCCGGCTGATTGGTGTTACGGATATTGATGGGGATGCCGCTGCGGCGGACGGGGAAGACCGCATCCTCGTGCAGAACGGTGGCGCCCATGTAGGAAAGCTCCCGCAGTTCCCGATAAGTAATCACGTCGATGGGGGCGGGGTTTTCGATGATGCGGGGGTCTGCCATCAGCATCCCCGAAACGTCGGTCCAGTTTTCGTAAAGATCGGCATCCACCGCCTCGGCGACGATAGAACCGCTGATATCGGAACCGCCACGGGAGAAGGTCTTGATCTCGCCGTTCGGCAGTACGCCGTAAAAGCCGGGAATAACTGCCCGGGGCATCATAGCCAGGCGGTTTTCGATGACGGTGTTGGTCTTTTTACTGTCTAATTTGCCGTCGGCGGTAAAAAAGATACATTCCTCCGCATCCAGGAAGGGGATGCCGAGGAAGTTGGCTAAGATCATGGAGTTGAAATATTCACCACGGCTGGCTACGTAGTCTACGCTTACCCCGTTTGCAATGGCCTTTTTAACGGTTTCCAGTTCTTTTTCGATGGAAAGGGAAAGACCCAGATCGTTGATAATGCCGTGAAAACGGTCGGCGATCCGTTGGAAGGTCTCTTCAAAGGGGTTGCGCTCCTGATTCAGCGCATGGCAACGGAGAAGAAGGTCGGTCACCTTTTCGTCCTCATAAAAACGTTTGCCGGGAGCGGACGCTACTACGTAGCGCCGTTCCGGCTCTGCTTCTACGATGGCCTTGACCTTGCGGAACTGTTCTGCATCCGCAAGGGAGCTGCCACCGAATTTTAAAACTTTAATCATAATTTCTCTATTCTCACTTAAAATTTAATCATGTCCTGCATATTGTACAGGCCGGCGGGCTTGCCGATCAAAAATTCGGCGGCCGCCATAGCGCCCTCGGCAAACAGCGCACGGCTGTGTGCTTCGTGCTTTAAGGTAATGGTCTCTGCATTGGTGGAGACCTGTACTTCGTGGATGCCTACGATGTTGCCACGGCGGATGGCGTGGATGCCGATCTCATCGGGCTCACGCTTGCCGTGACCTCTGCGTCCTACCAGCTCGCCGGCCGCCTTACGCACCTCCTTGATGGCGTTCAGAATCATAATGGCGGTGCCGCTGGGCGCGTCCAGCTTGCGGTTGTGGTGAGTCTCCACGATCTCGATATCTGCATCGGTATAAACGGACGCGGTCTTTTTGGCAAGCTCTGCCAGAAGGGCAACGCCCATGGACATATTGTAGGAAAAGAAGACGGGGATCTCTTTGGCGGCTTCTTTAATAAGAGCCAGTTCTTTATCGGTATGTCCGGTGGTGGCCAACACGACCGGCAGTTTTGCTTTACAAGCGGCGGTCAGCAACGTTTTGGTTGCGGCATGGTGGGAAAAGTCTACGATGCAGTCTGCACCTGCAGGTACCTGCTCTAACTTTTCAAAGCAGGGGAAACCGCTGTCGTTGCCGCCGAGATCCACACCGGCGTGCAGTTCGGCACCACGGCAACCGGCCTCTACCAGCTTTGCGACCTCCCGGCCCATAAAACCGTTGAATCCGTAGATGATGATCTTCATACGTTCAAGCCCTCTGCCCGCATCAGCTCCAGCATCTTGGCTTCGTTGGCAGGCTCCATCGGGGTGAGGGGCAGGCGAAGATAGTTTTCGCCAAAGCCCATGGCCGCCATGGCGGCCTTCACGGGGATGGGGTTGACCTCACAGAAGAGGGCGTGGATCATCGGCAGGAAACGCAGCTGCAGATCCCGGCTTCCGGCGATATCCCCGGCAAAGAACTTATCGCAGATGGCGACGGTTTCCTTGGGGAAGACGTTGGAGAGCACCGAAATAACACCGATGCCGCCCAGCGACATGATGGGAACGATCTGATCGTCGTTACCGGAGTAGATATCCATCTTATCCTTGACCAGCAGAGCGGTATCGGCGATCTGAGAAATATCGCCGCCTGCGGCCTTCAGACCCACAATGTTGGGATGCTCTGCCAGCTTTGCGGCGGTGGCGGGCAGGATGTTACAGCCGGTTCTGGAAGGAACGTTGTAAAGAATGATGGGCTTGTCCACCATGTCGGCAACGGCGGTGTAATGGGCGATCAGACCGCCCTGAGTTGCTTTGTTATAATAAGGGGTAACCATCAAAAGACCGTCTACGCCGGCGGCGCAGGCGAATTTGCTCAGCTCGATGCCGTAGGCGGTATCGTTGGAGCCGGTACCGGCGATAACAGGCACTCTGCCATCCACGGTGCGAACGGTAAAGTCCAGCAGCTCCCGGTGCTCCTTGTCACTTAAGGTAGAGCCCTCGCCGGTGGTACCGGCGGCGATAATGGCGTTGACGCCGTTTTCGATCTGCCAGTTCAAGAGACGGCCGTAGTTTTCGTAGTCCACACCCATTTTGGTCATGGGAGTGACGATGGCAGTACCAACACCCTTAAAGATCGGATCAGTCATTTTTTACTTCCTCCTAACGAATCCTTTAAAACCTTTAAAAACCAAAAAAAGATAGTCGCATCCGGCAACTATCCCTGAAAAGCAAAGCCTTTGGCAGGGATTCCCCACCAAAATATAAGCCAGATAGCGCTCCGCATTTCTGCGACAGCATCAGGAATCTTATTTCCTGCTGCCAGCACAACCCTTTGCCGTGAGTTGCCTTCGGCACCCATCCCTTTCACCGGCGGCGCCTTGGCTGGCGAAAACAGGCCGGATACTCTTGATGCAGTGCACCTCTATCGATACTAATACATTATCATATTATATTTAAAAAGTCAAGAAAAAAACGGCTTTTCGTGTACCCTTCCAACAAAACCGTGTACCGCCGCAAAAATATGGGCAAAATGCCGATTTGACGGGCGAATGATCGGTTCAATCGGCATTTTTACTTTTGATGGATCTCGGTTACGGTCAGCTTGCCGTCGGCGACGGTAAATTTTACGTCAAAGCCGGCGTATTCCATGCCGTAGATACGGTTGGGAT
>CAYLIT010000117.1:0-5674 GCA_964383835.1 uncultured Eubacteriales bacterium | reverse complement strand
TCTCGGTATCGCAGACTGCCGAGATAGGTGGCGGAGGCTACCAGCAAAGGCGTTTTGAAGCTTCATGCCCAGACGGCCGGTGGTCGTGTGCGTTTTGTGACCGACAGCCCGTATATTGCGATCAGCGCAAAGATAAGTCATATGAGCAGAATGAGTCACTTTGCCTTCAGTGGTAGCGCAGGGATAGATCTTTATACCGGGAAACGGTATGTAGGAACCTTTCGGCCGAAGTCAGACGCGGAAGGCGGCTTTGAGAGTGTGGTGGATATCTGCGACGCTTGCGAGCGGGAATATATCATTCACTTGCCCTTGTACAGTTGTGTGGAAGAACTTTACCAAGGGGGGAGCAGGTGATGGCAGATTATGTTGCAGGCTTGGAAATGTCGTCATTTGTTTATGATTATGATCATAATGCGCCGAACGTGGAGCATCTTCGCGATACCCATGAACGGATGTTTAAAGTTATTCGCTCAGCACAGCCCGATCTTCCGATCATCATGCTGATCCGTCCGCGCTACTATTTGATCAAGACCGGAGATGCGGAGCGCCCGGAGGTAGTGCGTCAGACTTATGAGAATGCCATCGCTGCCGGTGATAAGAACGTGTATTTTATTCCGAGGCCGGAGCTGATCCTGGATCTGGTGCGTGAAGCCTCGTTGCTGGCCGGTACGCACCCCAATGACGGCGGTTTTGTGAGTATGGCCTACGTGATTGGAACAAGCTGAAAGATCTGCTGTAATAAAAATTTAAAATGGGGCGCAGATGCGCCCCAGACGTTATTTGTAACAGGTCTTACACGGTGTTTTTCCGGACATCAGTGCCTCTTCTTCGGTCATTTCCACGGATCTTTTACCGGCGTGCGCGGCGGTGGGAAGGTGATAGCGCGTTCCGCCGGGAGAGGCTAAGACGGCACCGTTGGTTGAAGGTTCGTCTTTTATATAGATATTGACGGTACGAACCTCGTTTTCAAAAGTAACCGTAAGGGTACAGGCGCCGGGTTTGATGGCAGTGTAGACACTTCCGTCTGCCTGCAAATGATCGTTTTCTGCGGTGACGGTAAAATCGGTATAGTAGCGTATTCCGTTAGTGACGAGTAATCCGCCGGACTGACCCGGAGACAGGGTTTCCCGGGTAACGGTGACATAGAATGAATCAGGATCTGCCGGTTGAGGTCTGCTGAGAAGCGCAAGAGATAGAAGCCCAATGAAGATGGGAGCACAAATGGCGGCGAACAACCACTTGGTGGTTGGTTTAAAGTCGGATCGGACAAGAAGAACTACCCCGATCGGGAAGAAGATACAGAGGGATACCAGCAGAAAGATCGGCTCGTTTTTGAGTTTGGTTTCCAATTATATCCCTCCTTTTTGAATATAATAGCATAGAATCTTCGAAATTACAATGAAAAGAGTTTGTTTATGGAGTTGTGGAAACGTTTAAAATCGAGTGATAAGCCGATCGTTTTATATGGAATGGGAAACGGCGCGGATCGGATCCTGGATGTAATGGCTGAGCGGAGCATCAAAGCTTCCGGTGTATTTGCCAGCGATGATTTTGTGCGTCATCAGCAGTTTCGCGGTTTTACCGTCTGCAGTTACGGTGAATTAAAGGCACAATTCGGCGAAATGATCGTATTGCTCGGCTTCGGGACGCATCGCCCGGAAGTGATGGAAAATGTGCGGCGGATCATGCAGGAGCAGGATGTTTATGCGCCGGATGTTCCCGTGGTAGGAGAAACGTTATTTGATGAGGCGTTTGCTCGGGCGCATCGCGCAGAGCTGGAACGGGTCTACGGAATGTTGGCAGATGATCTTTCCCGCGTGACATTTGAAAATGTGGTTCGCTCCAAGCTGACCGGAGAGATCGCTCCACTTTTTGAATGTGAAACGACTTCGGAGGCGGCGTTGGAGCTGCTGAAGCTTTCGGGTGACGAATATTACATGGATCTCGGCGCCTACACCGGTGATACGGTAGAACGTTTTTTGAAGGCGGTACAGTACCGTTATAAGAGGATCGTTGCGGTGGAACCGGATCGAAAAAACTTGGAGCGGTTATTGAAAAACACCGCAGGCTTGCAAAATATTTCCTGCCATAACTGTTGTGTGGATGAGAAAAGCGGTGAACGGCTTTATGCGATGGACGGCGGGAGAAAATCGCGGTCTTTATCTGCCGGCGGCACCGTTATAAAAGCGATTACGGTAGATGAGATCGCCGGAGATGCGCCGGTGAGTTATATAAAAATGGATATTGAAGGGATGGAGGCGGCAGCGTTGCGTGGCGCCGTCGATACGATAAGAAGGTGCGGACCTTCCATGCAGATTGCTGCATATCATCGTTCGGAGGACCTCTTTTCTTTGCCGCTTTTGGTGGAACAGATCCGTCCCGGTGCCGCTCTTTATCTTCGCCATTATCCCAGCTTGCCTGCGTGGGATACGGATCTTTTTATCAAGTTTTAGGAGATTAGGCATATAATAAGTTGAGGTGAGAATATGTCTGATTGCATTACTGTATTGATCGCTGCATTAGTGATCGCGGCACTTTTGGGAGAGCACGACGGTTGTGGATCGAACCGCAGAGGCCGTTCCCGTAACTGCGAATCTTCCTGCGGCTGTAACGGAGATTAAATAAAACAACGGTCCACCCATTTGCGGGTGGACCGTTGTTTTATACCATTTGTTTGATCGACGCCGCATACTGCGAGGGGGTCATCCCGGTGGATTGCTTAAAGCGGCGGGAAAAGAACTGGACGGAATTATAGCCCAGTCGATCGGCGATTTCGGTAAAGTTGATGTTTTTTTCACGAATCAGTTGTTTGGCACGGTCGATCTTACACCGATTATAATAATCGATCGCGCCGCACCCGATTCCTTCACGAAACAGCTTTTTTAATGAGGATTCGCTCATGGAGAACTGTTGACATACATCGCCGAAAGAGAGCTTATTTTCAACATTTTCTTCCAGGTAGCGGCAGATCGTAGCCAGGCGGCTGTTGGTCTCGTTTTCGGAAAGATCCTCCTCGGCAGGGCTGGCAGAGCCGCATTCCCGGATCAATCGGATCAAAAACTCCTCTAACTGAACCTGGATCAGTTGCTCGGCCCCGAAGAGCGGATCTTCCTGACGGATCAGCTGATGGGTGTGCAATTTACCCAGTGGGGTAGAAAAGGCGCGATGGGACTCTTTTACAATGGTTGCCATGAACTTTTTGCAGTTTTCGGGGCACCACAAGGCTTTGCCGGAAATGGAATAAAGGGAAGGAGAATCGGAGGTGAACGAGATGATAAAGGAATTGGCGGCGTTTTCGCCGTTACAGCGCAGATTATGAAATTCCATCGGTCTGTGTAGGTAGAATTGACCGGCCTTCAGCATGTGCTCGTGCGCACCGGCGGTGATCAGGAGTTCCTCTTTATCGGCATATACCAGTTCCCAAAAGTCGTGAAACTCGCCCGAATATGCAAAATCCTTGGCGTATTCAAAATAATGAATCGATACTACATCTTCGATTTCAAGAACCTTATTTAGTACGGTTTTTACATATTGCAACAGTTATCACCTCGCTTTTTAAATATCATATCATACTTGATTTTAAAATTCAATAGGACCAAAAGTATAAATTTTTAATCCGATAGTGTGTTGTTAATTTGAAAAAACTGTATTATAATAAAAACGTAGAATAATGAAATATCGGGAGGTTTACTATGATTCAGTTTGGTACCGGTGGATGGCGCGCCGAGATCGGCGCTGACTTTACGAAGAATAATGTTCGACTTGTTGGTCAGGGTGTTTGCGATCTGATGAAAAAAGAGGGGAAGACCGGCAAAAAGGTAATCATCGGTTATGACCGTCGGTTTTTATCCAAAGAGGCCGGACAGTGGCTGGCTGAGGTGTTGGCGGGCAACGGCGTTCAGGTTATTTTTATGCGCCGCAGTGTTCCCACTCCGTTGGTGATGCACTCGGTGAAGCGTCAGGAGCTTTATTACGGCCTGGAGGTTACCGCTTCGCACAATCCTTCGATCTATAACGGTATCAAGCTGATCGTGGAAGAGGGACGTGATGCCGATGTGGATACGACCGGTCTGTTGGAAAAACTGATCAGCGAGGTGGACGAGCCCAAGGCGATCTCCTTTGAAGAAGGTTTGGAAAAGGGCTTGATTACATATTGGGAAAATCCTTTCAATGACTTTTTGGATGATATTATCGGAGTGCTGGATATGAAGGCGATCCGCGAGCGTGGCTTGCGTATCCTGTTTGATCCCATGCACGGAAGCGCCACTTATCCTTTGATGACCATCTTTTATACTGCTCGTTGCACGCTGGATATCATCAATAGCAATAAGGACGCATATTTCGGCGGGATGATGCCGGCTCCCACCAAGAGTACCCTGCAAGAACTGGCACGTCTGGTAGTTGACGGCGGTTACGACCTGGGTATCGGTGTGGATGGTGACGGCGACCGTTTGGGAATTATTGATCGCGACGGAAACTATATTGATGCTAACCAGATCCTGGTTTTGCTGTATTATTATCTGCATGAGTATAAGGGCTGGAAGGGTCCTGTTGTACGCAATCTGGCCACTACGCATATGCTGGATGCCGTGGCCGAGGATCTGGGTGAGAAATGCTATGAGGTGCCGGTAGGCTTTAAATATATTTCTTCCAAAATTGATGAGGTGGATGCTGTGCTGGGCGGCGAATCCTCCGGCGGACTTACGGTTCGCGGTCATATTCACGGTAAGGATTCGGTTTATGCGGCATCTCTCTTTGCTGAAATGATCTGCAAGACCGGTAAATCTCCCAGTGAGCTTTTCGCGGAACTGGAGGCTAAATACGGCAAGTATGAAATGGTTGAGTTCAATCTGCCGTTTGCGCCCGAGGCCAAAGCCGAGGTGATGAACAAGGTAATGGTAGAGCGTATTTTGCCGGAGTTCATGCGCAAGGTGACAAAAGTGAGTTATGAGGATGGTTGTAAGGTTTATTTCGACGACGAGACTTTTGTGATCTGTCGCTTCAGCGGTACGGAGCCGTTGCTGAGAATTTTTGCCGAGGGCAAAAATGCAGAACAGGCTCAAAGCTATATTCACGCCTGGAAAGATCTATTAAAACTGTAAAAACGGATGGCTACTTCGGTAGCCATCTTTTTTCGTTTCAAGATGTTTATATTTTCAATGAATCTTGTTCTTTTTTGCAATAGATTTGTAAAAAAGAAAGTAATATAATGAACTTATAAATTAAAAGGAGGGATATCGATGCTGAATTTAAAAATGGCCGCTTTTGCCGATGAGGCTTCTGCTGTAGTGACAGGGCAGATGGCGGCGATGAAGCGCAACGGCATCTCGTTGCTTGAAATTCGCCAGGTCGGTGATAAGAACATCGCGGTGCTTTCAAGGGAAGAGGCCGTTGAGATCCGCAAGATGATGGATGATCAGGAGCTGGGTGTCTGGTCCATCGGTTCGCCTACGGGTAAGATCAATCTGACGGATGAGTTTGCCCCTCATTTAGATCAGTTCCGTCATCAGCTGGAGCTTGCTGAGATCTTGGGCGCACAGCATTTCCGTTTGTTCAGTTTTTACGGCGCCGATGACAGCGAAGCCTGCTTTGACTTGGTTTGCGAGAGGATGCAGAGCTTCCTGGATTCCGCCAAGTGTAGTGACATGATCGTATGTCACGAAAACGAAAAGGG
>CAYLIT010000116.1:0-5739 GCA_964383835.1 uncultured Eubacteriales bacterium | reverse complement strand
TAAGATCTTAATGAAGCAGTAAAAAAATGCCAAGTGTTTTTAACAACACTTGGCTTTTTTTAATTCCCCCATTTTTCAATGGCGGCAAAGGCGATATTTTTAACGCTCAACGCCATATTCCCCTCACTGCTCTCTTGGGGTCGCCCGGTAATGCGTTTATAGTGATCCCCAGAGGAAAAGGCTTCCATAAAAGCCGACGCAATCTGCCGCCTCAGATCGGGATGCGCCTCCCCGATTCGTATCAATGCCATCACCGCATGAGATAAAAACTGAAAATAAACTCCTTCAAAATCAACCACCTTATAGCGGGTGGTCTGCAAATCTTTTTGATGGTACACCTCACGTTCGATCTCGTTCGGATCGCAAATCAGATGGATCAGCTCCTCGGTGATGGTTCTGTCTGCCAGTCTGCCCAACCAATAGATCGCCATACAGCCCCGCAGATTGTTGTTTTTGCGGCAATCCTCCAGCATCACGCCGTCCCGCTCAACTGCCATCTGCCGTAAAATCGCCGCTCCCCCACCATTGCCCAAGATTGCCAAGGCAAAGGCGGCGTGCTTTGCGATGTTTTCGTCCTCGCTCTGCAACAGCTCCCGCAGGTAGGGCAGGGCGGATACGCCGAGCCTTTTTGCCGACCAGATCGCCTGCCCGGGGGAGCAGGTTTTCAAGCGTGCCTCCAGTTTTGAAGGGGCGTTGATCCAAACAACCGGCTCTGCAGGAAGTCCCGCACTCTTTTTATAATCAATGCAAACGCCTCGATTATCGCATTCCTTCAGGCAACCGCTCTGCATCAGCTTTTCCTTTAACTGCTCGTAAGGGACCTCCCGCAGCTTTTTATTTTGTGTAACGGCAAGGGTCGCCCACTCGGCGGCGGCTTCCGCTACTTTTTTCATATCAAGGAGCATCCGCACACAGCTTGAACTATCCCGATCCACCCCCAAGGCACGACAGGGCACCAAAATCCCCTCGTAGCCCTTGGGCAGAATAGCCTGATAAGGCACCGCCACCGTCACGTTATAGGCACCGAGATTGGCACCGATCGCCCAGTCGCCCAAGGCTTCTCCGTCGAAGGCAATATCCCAGCCGTGCTTATCCAGATCCGCATAGGAATAAAACATCGGTGTCTTGGTTTGCTTTTCCGCAAACAAATCCTCGATGGTAACCCCTTCCTCCGCAAGGATCCGTCTGCCCTCCCGAAAGCCCATCATCGGCATCTGCGCAATTCGCTCACACCCCGTATGCCCCTCCTGCATGGAATAGGAGCGAGCAAACAGGATGGCTTCGGAAAGGGCGGTTCGATCCGTTTGATCTGTCCGCCCGAAATCAATATTGGTATAGCGGTATTCTTTGCCGTCGAAGATCATCGAAACCAAGGAATAGGGTTGCATCTGTCCATCGGTTTCTCTGCCGCATTCCGTCTCGCTCCCCGCCATCACCGCAACGGTTGCCTCTGCGGTGCAATCCAGTACCAGCCGTGCTTTATAGTCCGTCATCCCTCGGCTGGTCAGCACCCGCACTCCGATCACGGTATTCCCATGGAGATAAACACCGCATACACAAGCTTCATAAAGCAGCTCTACGCCCTGCCGGGTCAGTGCCTGCTCCAGCAACAGCTTTCGGCTTTCCGCCTGCGTGCAGGTGTAGCGTGCGGTAAACTCCGAAACCTCCCGGTCAAGCCGGTCGTAGCGCCCGCCGGGGCACCCGAAGTAATGACCGGTGATCCCGCCGGCGGTATGGGTGCCGCCTACGCAGGTAAAGGCTTCGATCCCCAGGACAGAAAGACCGTTTTCTGCCGCAAACAATGCCGCAAGGGAGCCGGAGGTTCCCAGCCCGCAAACGATCACGTCGAACTCTTTGTCAAAATACGGCTCAGCAACCGATCTGACGACATGCTTTCCTTCCACTGTTTCAGAAAGACAGATCATTTTTCCACCTCCCATCCCGCTTCAAAGGCAAGGGTCGGCGTTGCATACGCCTTTGAGGGCAGATACAAAATCCCATCCACGGTCTTGGGATAGCCCGCTTTGACGCAATAATTGAATTCATCCGCCATCAAAACCAGCCGCTTTCCCTTTGGAAGCTCCTGAATCGCTTTTTTGGCAATCGCTCTTGCCTTTGAAAAATCGCAATCAAGAGAAACCGGGCACTGCATAACAGAGCGGGTATTTCCGTCATCGATCAAAAGATCAAAGGTCTTAGCGTGGCTCATGCCTGCATTGCATCGGGTATCCACCACCCGTTTTGCCCGATAGGAGCGAAAACCATCCACGCCGTGGGTCATGCAGACAAAGCCCTCCCCGTCTTTTTCCACCGAAACAATTTCGGCGCAAAAGACGGTGCAACATTCTTTCAAGTAGGAATAAATTTGCAAATCATCCTCTGCACAAAAGAATTCATAGCCTGCCTGCGCACGGCGTTCCAAAACCAGGCACCTCTCTTGATACCGCCGTGCAATCCCTGCGGCGGCAAAGGTGGCACCCAAAACAAGTATCTCATACATACCGTAACCCTCTCAAAATCCGTTTTCTTGATTATATGATAATGCAACATTCTGATTTTTTCTTCCTTTTTAGTGCTTTAAAATTTCGATTTCTTGCAAATCATAAGTTTTTATGTTATACTGCAAACGAGGTGAAGCGAAATGATCTCAGCAGATAAAAATTCCTTTTCCGCACGGCTGATGCAAAAGAAACAAAACGACCCCACGTCATCAAAGGACACCTTTTATGCCGAATTCCGTATCTGCCTTGCACTGCAGGGCGAGGCCGTATGGGAGATCGAAGACCAAACCCACTCCATCCGTGCGGGAGATATCGTCTTTTTAAATATCGGCCAACGGCGGCAATTCACCGCCTTTGGCCAAAAGGGCTTTCAGCTCGCTATCTTCACGCTGACCCGTAACGCCTTTGCAGAACTGCATCATTTTACGTTCTTTCTGGAACGGGTCAAAAACAGGCAAAACGTTTTCCGCAGCCGTACCCTTGCCCCTTTATTGCAGGCGGTTTACGAAGAGTGGAGCGACGATCGACCCTTTCGTTACGAGCTGATCTCTGCCAAGCTGACCGAGTTTTTTATCCACGCAGAACGGGAAGCGGGTTATACCTGCTCCTTAGGAAAGTGCGACCTTGAAATGCTTGCCCTCATGGACGAGATCGATGCCGCCGTCACAAGCGGGATCGATCTGCAGACCGCCGCCCAAAAGGCGAGGATGAGTGAAAGCGCCTTTTCCCGCCGATTTTCTGCCGTAAACGGCATCTCCTTCAAGCAATACGTTATTGAAAAAAAGATCCAACGAGCCATCCTGTTACTCAAAACCACCGACCTGAAGATGATCGACGTTGCCATGGAAAGCGGTTTTGACAGTGTCAGCGGCTTTTACGACGCTTTTAAGAAAAAAACAGGAACTACCCCAAGCAAGTTCCTTAAATAAAAAAGAGGCATTAACCAAGTATCCATAGGGATATCCGGTTAATGCCTTCTCTTTTACAATATTACTCTTCGCTGGGGAGCACTTCCCAATCTGCCGGAGGATCTCCCAAATCGATGACGTCGATGGTCTTGCCGTTTTGCAAGGCCGATTGATGGGCCAAAAGCCCCGGGATATTAAATCTTGCCACCTGCCAGATATTGGTGGGGGAAAGCTTGCCGGTTTCGTAGGCACGCATAAAATCGTCGATCAAAAACTGATGGGTGCCGTTATGTCCGTTTTTCAGCCCCTCAAACTCCTTGGGCAGACGGTGGGTGGGCTGGACCGGACAGGTCTCACGGAAGCCGGCACCGTCGGCGATCTGCTGGATGGCAGCAGCATAATCCTCCCGAATGGCCTGATAAACGCTGGCCGGTTGCAGAATGTTGGTCACGTCTTTCATGATGGTCTTGCCGGGGCGCTCGGGATCCCACTGACAGAAGGAATGGTTGGCCACCGAAAATTCATAGCAGGCATCGGTGCCGTAGAACTGAGAGATATAGGTCTCGGGGCAACGCCAGCCCAGACAACGGTTTTCGCTGATACGAGCAATACCGCCGTTGGAAAGCTCCATCAGCATGGTGGTGTTAGAAAAAGGATTGTTGTAAAGATTCTGTCCCTCGGTGCCGAAGATATCGGTGCGGGGACTGCCCTCGTAGCCGAAGGCCGTTACCCTTTTTGCATACACCCCGGGCATAGAGCCTAAGATCATGGCGGTGGAATGGGTGGGATAGAAGAAGGGCGGGATGCCTGCATATTTGCGCCACTCCTCCCCGCCGGAGCTGCGAAAGCTGTTTTCCATATTGCGGATATCGTGGTTATAGTGGGCCTCCCCGTAAGCAAACTTACCAAAGGTTCCTTTTTTATACTCCTCACGGCAGAACACCGTAGGCCCCCGGTAAAAACCGGTCTCGCCCATAGAGTAGGTCAGCCGGGTCTTACGCACCAGCCGTTCAATTTCAATAATATCCTCCACGTCGATGGCACAGGGCACGGCGCTGTAAACGTGCTTACCCGCTTTAAGGGCATCAATTACCATCTTACCGTGCTTGAACCGCTGGGTAAAGATGGCGACGGCATTGATCTCGTCAGAGGCCAGAGCCTCTTCAAAGCTGTCGATGATGGGAACGTCGAACATTTCGGCATAATTCTCTGCCCGCTCCCGGATCAGATCGCAAACGTACACCTTTTCCATCATACGATGGGCTTTAAATAAAGGAACAAAGGATTTTGCAAAGCAACCGCAGCCGATGACTGCGATGGTCATTTTTTCTTTCATTACTATCACCTCGCCCTTGATTATAAGACAAATTTACGGTATAATGTAGTAAAAATCCCATAAAAAATATAACAAAACAAAGGTGTCGAAAATGAAACCTTACGAGATCAACCCTCATCTGCGCTATGCGAGGGTACATAAGCCGACCAAAATGACAAAAGACCTTTCTTGCTGTTACGATTGCCGTCTGTTTTACTTTTTAAAGGGGAGCGGCCGAGCAACGGTGGGCGATGAAAATTATCAATTTTCAAAAAATTCCGCCCTCTTTATTCCCCCCGGCAGCCGCTACCGCTTTACTTTGCAGGAGCCATCGGTGATGCTGGTCCTTAACTTTGACCTGAACTGTGATCATGCCCACCTGCAGGAATCGTTGGGGACCGTCCCTCTTTCTTCCTTCGAGCCTGAAAAGGTGGTGCACACCCCTCTGCCGGAGGATTTTTCAAGAGCCTTTTGCCGCTATGCACCCCGGATCTATGAGCCGCTGAAGCAATGCACCGATGAATTTTTATTGGAGGATCCCTACTTTCGGGAAACGGCTTCGGCGCTGTTAAAATACGCCTTAATGGAGCTGATCCGCACCCCACGCGGAACTGCCTCCGGGACGGTGGCGGCGGTGACGGACTACATTCGCCTGCATTATGCCGATGCCGCCCTTAACAACAGCCGTATTGCAGAGAAATTGGGCTACCACCCCTACCACTTAAGCGCTCTGATGAAGCGTTCTACCGGCAGGACCCTCCATGAAAGCCTTTTGGAGCACCGCATCAGGATCGCCAAGGATCTTCTGCTCACCACCGAGCTGGACGTCAATACCGTGGCGTGGAAATGCGGCTTCAATTCCACCGCCTACTTTATCAAGCAGTTCAAAACCCGCGTGGGCACCACCCCGAAACAATATTCCAAAAACAGCAACATATAAAAAAAGAGGAGCAAACGCTCCAATGTCATTAAGTTAAGAATGACAAAAGAAGAGTAAAAATAAAATAGACACAGC
>CAYLIT010000115.1:0-5817 GCA_964383835.1 uncultured Eubacteriales bacterium | reverse complement strand
CCAAGGAAGAGCCGAAGGAGGAACCCAAGGAAGAGCCGAAGGAAGAGCCGAAGGAAGAACCGAAAGAAGAACCGAAGGAAGAGCCCAAGCCTCCTGCCGAAGTGACGGTGCCGATCTTAATGTTCCATGATATTAAAAGCTATCCGGGCGGGACTTGGTCCATGTCGGCAGAGAATTTTGAAAAGACGTTGGCGTTTTTGTTGGAGAAGGGATATACCCCCATCTTTTTCGACAAGCTGGCGGATTATGCCGCAGGGACGGGAGAGCTTCCCGAAAAGCCGGTTTGCATTACCTTAGACGACGGGTATTACAGCAATTATAAGTACGTTCTGCCCATTGTAACACGGCTGGAGGTGCCGGTTACGGTGTTTATGGTCTGCGGAACGGTACGGGAAGCGGGTACGGAGCCTGATGCGGATGAGCGGGTACTGAGCAAAATGAGTGCTCATGAGCTTGCTGTTATGGAGGGGTCTCCCTACGTACAGCTCCAGTCCCACACCTATGCTCTGCACGGAAGGAACACTTCTTACGGAGAAGAGGAACGACTTAGTGTTTTGCCCCTTGCTTCGGAGGATCGGGAGGCTTATCGGAAGATCTTTTCTGAGGATTGCGCCGCCGCTGAAGCGGTGTTGAGCGAGGTGGGCGTTTTCAAGCAAACGGTATTTTCCTATCCGAACGGAAGGTCACACGACTGGTCCGAGGAGGTTTTACGGGAACGGGGATATCGGGTGACCCTTACCACCGATTACGGTCGCGTAAATACCGTGAGAAAGGGCGATCCTGCATCGGTCTATCTTTTGGGAAGAATGAACGTGAACGATGACGTGACGCAGGAAGAGCTATTAAATTACTTGGAAAGAAAAGGGATGTGACAGCATCCCTTTTTATTTTGCGATGGTAAAAATCTCGATAAAAATATATTTGTTTTTATTGTCAAATTATTACTGCTATGTTATAATAGGGTTTAGTGAATTTGTACAGACGGAGGCTGGCTATGAAGATACTGGTATGTGTGAAGCAGGTTCCCGGCTCCAACAACGTGGAGGTGGACCCGGTAACCGGTGTTTTGAAAAGGAACGGGGTTCAGAGCAAGATCAACCCTTACGATCTGTATGCCATCGAAACGGCGCTTGCTTTGACCGAAAAATACGGCGGTACGGTAGAGAGTATCACCATGGGGCCGCCCCAGGCAAAAGCTGTTATCGAAGAAACGGTCTGCATGGGCGCTTCGGGCGGCACGGTGCTGACCGATCGTAAGTTTGCGGGGGCCGACGTGTTGGCTACCGCCTATACGCTTTCTCAGGGTATTCAAAAGTGCGGAGAATATGATCTGATCCTTTGCGGCAAGCAGACCACCGACGGTGATACCGCTCAGGTGGGTGCAGAGCTGGCGGAATACTTAGGTATGGCCAACGTTTCCAACGTGTTATCGGTGGATGATATCCGGGAGGGGTGGGTGTATCTCACCGCCAGTCTGGACGATAAGATCATCAAGGAGCGGGTGAAGCTGCCCTGTCTTCTTTCGGTGGATGGGGATATCAATACCCCACGCCTGCCTTCTTACAAAATCAAAAAGCAGTTAAAAGGAGATGCGGTACGGTTTTTGACCTTTGAGGATTTTGACGATCAGAATCCCGATCATTACGGTCTGACCGGCTCTGCCACCCAGGTGGAGCGGATCTTTCCGCCTTCTAAAAACGAGGAAAAGCACAGCGTCGAGGGGGATGCTGATACCCAAGCCCGGGCGCTTTTTGAATTGCTCCGGGATAAGAAAATGCTATAAGGAGGGGATACCGTGGGAAAGTTGATTATTAAACAGGAGCTTGTGACCGCCGCTAAGGCGGAAAACCTCATCAAGCTGTGTCCGTTCAATGCCATCAGCTTTGCAGACGGCAAGCTGGATATCTCCTCTGCCTGCAAAATGTGTAAAATGTGCGTACGTAAGGGCGAGGGTGTGGTTGAGTTTGCGGAGGCTGCAAAGGAGATCGATAAATCCCTTTGGAAAGGCATCTGCGTTTATGCTGATTGTGCAGGGGGAACGCTTCATCGGGTAACCCTTGAGCTGATCGGCAAGGCGAGGGAGCTGGCTCAGGTGACGGGCCATCCGGTCTATGCGGTGCTGATCGGTGAGGGGTTGGAGGCGTATGCCCGGGAGCTCCTGCGGTATGGGGTGGATACGGTATTTACCTACGATCATCCCGCTTTAAAGGAGTTCCGTATTGAGCCGTATACGGCGGTATTCTGTGATTTTATTGAGCAATACAAGCCGTCCTCGGTGTTGGTGGGTGCCACCAATTTGGGTCGGCAGTTTGCGCCCCGGGTGGCGGCTCGCTGCCGCACCGGTCTGACCGCCGACTGTACCGTGCTTGAAATGAAGGAAAATACCGATCTGGTGCAGATCCGTCCCGCTTTTGGCGGAAACATTATGGCACAGATCGTCACCCCCAATACGAGACCTCAATTCTGCACGGCGAGATATAAAGTATTTAACGAGCCGAAAACGGTGGAACGACCCGACGGAACGGTGGTTCGGATGGAAGTAAAGCCCGAGATGCTGGCTTCGGATATTGAGGTGCAGGAGGTTGCCCTCAAGCCCACCGATATCGACATTTCAGAGGCGGACGTCATTGTGGCGGTGGGGCGTGGTGCCTGCACCGAGGCCATGCGGCAATCTGCAGAAGAATTGGCCGGCCTTTTGGGCGGTGTGGTGGCTTGCTCCAGACCTTTGGTGGAGAGCAACGTTTATGATGCCAAGCATCAGATCGGTCTTTCGGGCAGAACGGTGAAGCCGAAATTGATCGTTTGTCTTGGTATTTCCGGTGCGGTACAGTTTGCCGCCGGGATGAAGTCCTCTGATTGCATCATTGCCATCAATTCCGATCCCAAGGCGCCCATCTTTGACGTGGCGCACTATTGCGTGGTGGGGGACGTGACCAAGATTTTACCCCAATGGATCAGTGAAATTAAGGGGGCAAGTGATCGTGTATAACAAAGTAACGGAGCAGGATATTTTGCAATTAAAACAGATCGTGGGTGAGGCAGAGGTTCTCGTTGGCGATGCCATCAGCCCCGACTATGCCCACGATGAGCTGGGCGGCATCGAAAAGATGCCGGAGGCGTTGGTGCGGGTTACCGCTACCGAGCAGGTTTCTGCCATCATGAAGCTGGCCTATGAACGAACGATCCCGGTGACGGTGCGGGGCAGCGGTACCGGTCTTGTGGGTGCGGCGGTGGCCGTGGAGGGCGGTATCCTTTTGGAAACTACCCGGATGAACAAGATCTTAAAACTGGATCGGGATAATTCCACCGTGACCGTTCAGCCCGGCGTTTTGCTGATGGAGCTGGCGGCCTTTGCGGAAGAAAACGAGTTTTTGTATCCCCCCGATCCCGGTGAGAAATCCGCTACCATCGGCGGTAATATTTCCACCAACGCCGGAGGAATGCGGGCGGTCAAGTATGGCGTGACGAGAGATTATGTCCGTGCCTTGACGGTTGTACTGCCGGACGGTGAGATCTTAAAGCTGGGCGGTGCGGTGGCCAAAAACAGCTCCGGCTACAGCTTAAAAGACCTGGTGATCGGCTCGGAGGGTACCCTTTGTATTATCTGCGAGGCGGTGCTGAAATTGGTGCCCCTGCCTAAGGTTTCGGTCAGTCTGTTGGTGCCGTTCAAGGATCAGAAGAGTGCCATCGAGGCGGTGCCTGCCATCATCCGCTCCAAGGTGATCCCCACGGCGGTGGAATATATGTCACGGGATACCATTGTTTTTTCGGAAAGCTATCTGGGCAAGAAATTTCCCGATACCAAAAACGACGCTTATATTTTGCTGACCTTCGACGGCAATACCGACGAGCAGGTACGGCACGATCTGGATACGGTGGCAGAGCTGTGCCTGGAATTGGGTGCGATCGATGCCTATATCGTAGACACCGAGGAACGTAAAAAGTCGGTCTGGTCAGCCCGGGGCGCCTTTTTGGAGGCTATCAAGGCCTCTACCACCGAGATGGACGAGTGTGACGTGGTGGTGCCGGTCAATAAGATCGATGAATTTATCAAATATACCCACGCTCTTGCCAAGGAGCACGGGGTGCGCATCCCCAGCTTCGGCCATGCGGGGGACGGGAATCTGCATATTTATATCTGCCGGGACGATCTGGCGGAGGATGAGTGGAAAAAGACCTTGCAGGTCTGCTTTGATAAAATGTATGAAATGGCGGAGCAGATGGGCGGTCTTGTTTCGGGCGAGCACGGCATCGGCTATGCCAAAAAGGAATACATGAAAAAGCAGTACGGCGAGACCCCCGTTCGTTTGATGCAAGGGATCAAGCGGGTGTTCGACGAAAAGAACATTTTAAATCCCGGGAAGATCTGTTTTTAGGTGATATGCGATACGGGAAAGAAAATTTTAACGAGCGGAAGCTGGCGGGCAGAGCCGGAGCTTGGTGCGGATCCTGATGCACGCCCGGGTCCTCTACGTCTCCGAAACGGAGGATCGGCTGATCGAAAAGATGCACGTGATCCCCGCTCATTCCATCGACGAGGCCTTGCAGAAGGCACGAAAGCTTGTGGGAATGGATACGATCAGCATCCTGGCCATTCCCGACGGGGTTTCGGTGATCGTGGAAGAATAACAATAAAAAACAGCACCCGATCTTACTGAGAGATCGGGTGCTATTTGTTTTTGCGACCGATGAAATAATCGGCACTTACTTTATAAAAATCACAAAGCTTTATCAGATCGTCGATCTTTAATTCCGCGCGTCCTGTTTCGATATGATTATACCCTTGCTGGGATTTATTGATGATTTTTGCAACCTGCGCTTGGGTCAGGTCTTTATCCTCCCTCAAGGCGCGCATTCGTTCACGATAATCCATATAACCACCTGACCGTTCTTGGGATAAGAGTATCATATCATACTCATAGATCGTATCATATCATACTCATAAATTGAGTATTGACAAATACTCATACATTGAGTAAAATATAAAGTGACGATGGATACCTGTTCATATTTTTTTGGCAGAGTATACCTTATTAAAAAGGAGGTCATGAGAATGACGAACAAGAAAAGCACCAAGCGCGCTTTGCTGTTGAGCGCCTTGTCCTTGCTGTTGTGCGTGTCGATGCTGATCGGTAGCACATTCGCTTGGTTTACAGACAGCGTTACCTCCGGGAGCAACAAGATCGTTGCAGGTACTCTAAAGCTTGACCTTGAACTGTTGGAAAAGAAAGTAGACGGTACTACCGAGTGGAACTCCATTAAGGAATCTCAGGATCCTATTTTTAATTACGGTCTGTGGGAACCCGGTTATACCGATGTGAAGCTCCTCAAGGTCGAGAACGAGGGTAATCTTGCTCTGAAATGGTATGCGAAGTTTGTATCCGGCGAGGAACTCTCTATCCTTGCTGATGTGATTGACGTTTACGTTTGCCCGAGTGCAACCGAACTTTCATATCCTGCCGATCGCAACCTTGACGGTTACGAATTGGTTGGTACCGTTGCTGACTTCGTAGATACTATTGAGGAAACGACCTACGGCAGTCTTAAAGCCGGTGAGGTGGCTTATCTCGGTATTGCTCTGAAGATGCAGGAGAGTGCCGGCAATGATTATCAGGGGCTGGAGCTCGGTGCTTTTGATATTATGCTCCTTGCAACGCAGGATACCGTTGAAAGCGATAGCTTTGGTACCGATTACGATGCCGATGCAGAGTATCCTCTTGTTCCTACTAAGGTAGATACCCAGGATGACCTTGTTGCCGTTATTTCGGAAGGTGGATATGCTTTGCTGAAGTCCGATTTGCAGACAAGTAGCATCGT
>CAYLIT010000114.1:5447-5828 GCA_964383835.1 uncultured Eubacteriales bacterium | reverse complement strand
GTAATGTCCACACCGGCTGCTGCATAGCTTTCAGATTTAGAGTTATTCACGTTTCTTATTCCTTTCCGTTCCAGCAATAGGTGCACAGTTCACATTCCGGCAACCCGATCGCCTTGATTGTATTTTCGAGGGATTGATATTCCAAAGAACCAAAACCAAATCGTTTACAGAGGGTGAACCGCAGTTTTTTACCACGTTCGGTCTTTCCGTCAATATATTCATCAATATATTGGAATCCCTCCTCCCCTTCCAGCTCCATGATCACCTGGCGGGCGATCAAATCCATTTCTGAGGTAGAGCGGGAAAAGGTATGATATTTACAGCGGAACATGATGGGCGGGCAGGCAGAGCGCATATGCACTTCCTTGGCGCCGTTTTCAT